>JAISNS010000098.1 GCA_031276105.1 Dysgonamonadaceae bacterium | reverse complement strand
TATTTATTTTTTTCTTTTATTTCCTTTATGTGTCTTTTCGCAGACACAGGAACCGGTCAAATGGAAGATTTCGATCAACGACTCCGGTGAAATACTTTTTGCAACCACAATTGAACCCGGTTGGCATATCTACGACATCGCCCTCCCGCCGGGAGGCCCCAACCCGACTACCTTCATTTTTGAAGAAGTAAAAGGCGCCAAATTAGCCGGTAAAACCTATACGCTTACCAAGTTGCATACCGAATACGATAACATCTTCGAAATGGAAATCAGCTGGTATGCCGCCGATCCTGTCTTTATCCAAAAACTGGAAATTACCGACGCCGAACATTTCGCTGTCAGCGGTTATGTCGATTACATGAGTTGCAACGACGAAACCTGCATTGCCGAAAAAGAAGAGTTCGCTTTCTCCAAAAAAGACTTGCCGGCGGCGCTGAGTTCGGTAAAAAAGGAAACGATAGAAAAGGAGAACAGAGAAAAAAAGGCAGAGGAACCGCTGAAAGAAGAACCGGAGAAAGCCCGTGAAGATCAAAAAACGGAACCGAAAGAAGTCTCCGATTTATGGGCGCCGGTTATCGATGAACTGCAACAATTGGGAAACGAAAACTCGCCGGAAAATAAATCTTGGCTGACCATTTTCCTGCTCTGCTTCGGCGGCGGATTTGTAGCCTTGCTAACGCCTTGCGTCTGGCCGATCATCCCCATGACCGTCAGCTTTTTCCTGAAACGTTCCAAAACCAACCGCAAAAAAGCAATCGCCGACGCAACCACTTACGGTTTAGCCATCATGCTTATCTATATGGCGCTGGGGCTGTTGATCACGATTCTTTTCGGAGCCAGCGCATTGAATGATTTGGCAACCAATGCCGTATTCAATTTATTGTTTTTTGCCTTGTTGATTGTCTTTGCCGTTTCTTTTTTCGGCGCTTTCGAGTTGACATTGCCCGCTTCCTGGAGTACGCGCATGGATAGCAAGGCGGAATCTACAACCGGATTGCTCAGTATTTTCTTCATGGCCTTCACGCTGGTTCTGGTGTCATTTTCCTGTACCGGGCCGATAATCGGAACGCTATTAGTTCAGGCAGCCGGCATGGGAAGTATCATCGGCCCCGCCGTCGGCATGTTCGGTTTCGGATTAGCGTTGGCTATTCCCTTTGCCCTCTTTGCCGTTTTCCCCTCATGGCTGCAAAACCTGCCCAAGTCGGGCGGCTGGCTCAATTCCGTCAAAGTAGTGTTGGGATTTCTGGAAGTGGCGTTAGCCTTGAAATTCTTATCCGTTGCCGATTTGGCCTACGGCTGGCGGCTGCTCGATCGCGAAGTCTTCCTCGTTCTGTGGATAATCCTGTTTGCGTTGCTGGGCTTTTACCTGCTGGGGAAAATCAAGTTTCCGCACGACAGCGAATTAAAACAAGTCGGCGTCGGTCGTTTATTCTTGGCAATTATTTCGTTGGCTTTCGCGGTTTACATGGTTCCCGGTTTGTGGGGCGCCCCGTTAAAAGCCATCAGCGCCTTTCCCCCCCCGCTTTATACGCAAGATTTTAATTTGTATAACGGCGAAGTGCATCCCCAATTTCGCGATTACGACGAAGGAATGGCCTATGCCCAAAAACACCGGAAACCGGTCATGATCGACTTTACCGGCTTCGGATGCGTCAATTGTCGCGAAATGGAAGCAGCAGTCTGGTCGGACGCCCGCGTTAAAAATATCATTGATAACGAATACGTATTAATATCCCTTTATGTGGACGACAAAACCAAATTGCCGGAAACCATCGAAATGGAAGAATACGGCAAAATAAGTAAGTTGAGAACGATCGGCGATAAATGGAGTTACCTCCAGCGGCATAAATTCGGGGCAAATGCCCAACCGTATTATGTATTGCTCGACAACGAAGGGAAGCCGTTGCTTCCGTCGCGAGCATATAATAAAAACATCGACGATTATCTCGATTTCCTGAAACAGGGAATCACCCGCTACAAAAAACACGAACTTCAAAATGAATAAGAAAATTTTCGTATCCGGTTGTTACGACTTGTTACACAGCGGACATGTAGCCTTTTTCAAAGAAGCGTCGCAATACGGCGATTTGTACGTAGGAATTGGTTCCGACGCTACGATAAAAGACTTGAAAGGAAGGGAAACCATTAACAGCGAACAGGAACGATTGTATATGGTAAAAGCGATACGCTACGTGAAAGACGCATGGATCAATGCAGGGTCGGGCATTATGGATTTTGAAGAAGATATGATTCGCTTCCGTCCCGATGTTTTCATCGTTAACGAAGACGGCCATTCTCCCCACAAAGAAGCGATTTGCAAAACATTAGGCATTGAATACCGGATTTTGAGCCGGATTCCCGACAAAGGGCTGCCGTCGCGTTCAACGACGGATATCCGCTCGACCGTTACCTCCCGTTTGCCTTATCGTTTGGATTTGGCCGGCACATGGATCGATCAACCGTATGTATCACAATACTATCCGGGATGGGCGATTACGATTTCGCTGGAACCGATCATTGATTTCAACGAACGTTGCGGCATGTCTACTTCTACCCGGAATGCGGCGGCGCGCTTGTGGCCGTATGAATTGCCGGCCATGCACCCCGAAAAATTAGCCCAACTGCTTTTCCGTTACGAAAACGAACCGGGAACAAAAGAAGTTTCGGGCGCTCAGGATGCTATCGGCATCTGTATGCCCGGCCTGAACCGGCATTATTACGACAATACTTATTGGCCCAGCCGGATAGAGTCGGTTTTGGATGAAACGATTCTTTCTTGGCTGGAAAACAATATCTCCTTAGTCCTTTTATGGCCGCGACCCGCCGGAACAAATCTTTTGAAAGAGACCCGTATCAACAGGGAAAATGTGAAATCCCTCGCAGCGGCCACCGATATTTGTTGGGAAGGAATTTTGAAAAAAGACTTACAGCAATTTGCCGAAGGCGCCCGGAAATCTTTCGACGCTCAGGTACGGATGTTTCCCGCCATGGTACCTCCCGAAGTGAAAACGGCTATCGAAGCGTATAAAGATAACGCGCTGGCATGGAAATTGGCCGGCGCAGGCGGAGGCGGTTATCTGGCTTTAATCAGCGAAAAGCCCATACCCAACGCAATCAGGATAAAAATCAGAAGAAAAAACGGGCTTTAAATAGTTATGAATTATGAGCTATGAGTTGGCTGATACGTAATTCCTAATTCCTAATTTTAAATTTATGCAGGTGAATACAAAAGAAACAAAAATGCAGGCCTTCGGGCGACTGCTCGACATCTTGGACGAGTTGCGCGAGAAATGTCCATGGGACAGGAAACAGACGAACGAAAGTTTGCGCAGCAACACCATCGAAGAAACATACGAGTTATGCGAAGCCATTATCAATAACGAGATTCCGGCAATAAAAAAAGAATTGGGCGATGTGCTTCTTCACGTTATTTTCTATGCCAAAATTGCCGAAGAAAAGGGGCAGTTCGATATCGGCGACGTTTGCAATGCCTTGTGTGAAAAGTTGATTTTCCGTCACCCGCATGTTTTCGGAACCGAAACCGCCGAAACCGCCGGACAGGTCGAAACCAATTGGGAACAAATCAAACTGAAAGAAAAAGGCGGAAATAAAACGGTATTGGAAGGCGTTCCCTCCTCCTTACCCAGCATGGTAAAGGCTCACCGGATTCAGGACAAGGCGCGGAATGCCGGTTTCGACTGGGAAAAGAAAGAAGACGTTTGGGATAAAGTGCAGGAAGAATTTCTCGAATTGAAAGCGGAAATTGACGGCATGAACAAAGACCGGATGGAGAATGAGTTCGGCGACGTGTTTTTCAGCCTTATCAACGCCGCTCGCCTGTACAAAATCGATCCCGATAATGCACTGGAACGGACAAACCAAAAGTTCATTTACCGCTTCAATTACATGGAACGGAAAGCCAACGAGCAAGGACGGTCATTAAAAGAAATGAAACTGCCGGAAATGGAAGCGCTCTGGCAGGAAGCGAAGAAGTAAGTCATAATTAATTAACTTTGTGGCATGAATACAGCAAACAATCATCAACCATTATCGGAAATATTTGGATTCCCGGTTCAAAATCAATCGGACAGGGCAATGCGTTATCTGAAAAATAAGCTTTGTCCGTTCAATAACATTGTCTCCAACTGTACAAAAAACAGTATTGAATTACCATTGGGAGTTTGCAGTTTA
>JAISNS010000091.1 GCA_031276105.1 Dysgonamonadaceae bacterium | reverse complement strand
AAAAGAATTGTACTGTGACTAAAAAACAGTTACATTTGCATGAAAATTCAGGATATGAGTTCGCATGAAAAATCGGAAAATATTCTGAAGCCCTATCAGGTAAAGGACACTTTGGAATTTCTGAAAAAAATAGGAGTTATTAAAATTTATGAAAAAGATAATCAAAACCATTGTATTCTTCTGCATCGCCTTGTCTGTATCGGCGCAAGAAGACAAAAAGTACAATTATTTTCATCCGGAATACGAAGATCCGAGCAGGAAAAAGGTGCAAGGTACAGGGTATGCGGCTTTGCCGCTCCTGCACCTTGCACCTTTATATCTTGTACCCTTTCTCCTGTACCTTTTGCCTTTAGCCTTGAACCTGCTGTAGTGTGTGTGTGTGCATAATTCCGTTAACTTCCAAGCTTTGGAAGTTAATATTACATAATAAATTGTTATTTACGGAAGCTGCCATATTCTTTGTTGTTGTTTTACAAAAACCGCTGCAAATGTAATTTGTTTAATCGAATTATGCAAATGTTTTTGGGTAAATAATGCTGCCATTCTTCACTTTTATGTCGAACTCAGAAAACGTATCAGAACTGAAAATAGATAAATTTCTGCAAATCGGCCGTAACAAACTGATAAATAATAAAAATACCGGTTACAATAACTATTGCCATTATCGTCAAGGGCAGGCGGGCGAAAACGAGGCGGTAGCGTCTTTTGAAGTTTTCAGGCAACCAATGGATAATCATTCCGATAACGATTAATGCGAAAACGGAACGATAGGCGGAAATCATGGCTCCGGTTTGCGAAAAGTCCCATGTCCCTCCGATTTGAGCGACCATACTTTGGGCGGTGTTCCATGCGGTTTGATTGGCTTCGGCCGGATCCAGATTGGAACCGGAACGGAAAAACAAACGGGTAAACGAAATAAATACAAAGGTTTGAAAGATAGCCCAGGCCGTTTCCAAACGCGGATAAGCTTTTTTACCTCCCAAAAAAGAATATGAATACCGGATTAGGACGCCAACGAAAATAATTCCGGCCCATACAACGCCAATCCGGAACAGCGGCGATTGAAATGCACAATACAAAAGATAACATAAATAGGTAACGGCGCTGAGAATCATCATCCGGGTAAACAAATTCCAGTTCTTCCAGAACTTGTAAAACAGGATACCGACGCCGTTTAAGCCGCCCCAAATCATAAAGTTCCAACTTGCTCCGTGCCAAATACCGCCAATCAACATTGTATTCATCAGGTTGAGGTTGGTATTGATTTTTTTCCTTTTCTCCGGATAATGGCGGGCAACGTAAAGCAAGGCGCACGTGATTAACAGCAAAATCGCGCCAAGCCAAATACTGCCTGACAGAATCAGGGCAATCAACGCGATAACGATAATCAGGAAATAGGTCGAAAACGTTGCCTCCCGGTTGCCTCCCATCGGGATGTACAGATAATCTTGCAACCATTTGGAAAGCGATATGTGCCAGCGTTTCCAGAAATTGCCCGGATTGGTGGCTTTGTATGGGGAATCAAAATTTTTAGGCAGATAGAATCCCATCAACATGGCTACCCCGATCGCAATATCGGTATAACCCGAAAAATCGGCATAGACTTGCAGCGAATAACCAAACAGAGCAACTAAATTTTCAAAGCCCGAAAACATGGACGGATTCTCAAAAACCCGGTCAACAAAATTGACGGCAATATAGTCGCTGAGAATGATTTTTTTTGCCAGTCCGTTGAGAATCCAAAATAAAGCAATCCCAAACTGCTTGCGCGACAAAAAATATTTCTTGTATATCTGGGGAATAAATTGATTCGCCCTGACAATCGGCCCGGCCACTAATTGCGGAAAGAAAGTTACATAAAACCCGAAGTTAAGGAGATTTCCCACCGGCTCGACCCGCTTGCGGAATACATCCATCAAATAACTGATATTCTGAAAAGTATAAAAAGAAATACCTACCGGCAAAAGGATATTGGATACGTCGAACCGTTCTTCTCCGCTCAGCAGGTTGCCTGTCCATGCAAAAGCGTCAAAAATAACCCAATGCGTCCCGAAAATAGTATTGATTACATCGGTGAAAAAATAAGCGTACTTAAAATAACAAAGAAAAAACAGGTTAACGATCAATCCCGTCAGTAAATGGATATATTGCCCGGCGCCGGATTTGGAACGATAGAGGAATTTGGCCTGATAAAAATTATAAACCGTAGTAAATAACAGAATCAGAATAAATAAACCACTCGTTTTGAAGTAAAAGAAAAGGCTGATAAAAAAAAGGAAAGCATTCCGCAACAAAATTTTATTCTGTAAAAGGGCGAATCCGGCAAATACGATGGCAAAAAAAGCCCAAAAATAAAATTGAGTAAAAAGAAGAGGGGAATCCGCATCAAAAGAAAATAGAGTCTTTAAGAAGTCGAAAAACATGCTGTTTTTATTCTAAATCGTTTTGTAAATAAAAATCTATCAGGGCATTATAAAGTAAATCTCCTAATAATTCATAGCCGGGTTTCGTGAAATGCACTTTATCCGATTTTGCCAAACCTTTTGATTGCCACGTTTGCATGGATTTTACGCCTCCCATGATAGAAAACAAATCCCAAACGCCGCCTTGATTTTCTTCCGCAATTTTAAAAAAAGCGTCTTTTACAACCAAACCGTTCAAATTGACTGCATATTTTCGCCTTCGTATCCGCTTGAAAGAATCGTTGTTAGTAATAAAAATAAAAGCGCAATCGGACTGAACCTGTTTTACTTTTCGAATCAATAAATTATAATTTTCGATGAACGACCGGGCGGTAAAATTCCTGCCGGACGCATCATTAATCCCGATTCCGAAAATCACTAAATCAGGCTTGATTAAACGAAGTTCGTCTTCAAAAAATTCGCTGTCCAAATACGAAGGAACCGATGCGCCGTTCACGCCAATCGAATGATAAACAATTCCGGGCGTATCTTTTTCCGGAATAAAACCGGTAAGAATAAACGTATGGGGAAGCGTATCTTCCTGAATAATATCAACCCGGAAAGAATCGATTGCTTCGGGAAGTTCAAAAAAGTACGTACTGTTTATCGAATCATAACAGGCTTCAAACCGGACGTCATTATGATGCAAAACCGGCTTTACTTTTTCGCTGCTGTCTTCGACATAACCTAATAAACGGAGGCGGTCGAAATTCCACCGTCCCGAAACGTCATCCGGATTCAATACCACGCTGACACTCGCCTCCGGATCATCGGTATATACGGCAATCCCGGCCACCCCGACCGACACATTTCGCTTGGGCTGAATATTTTTTGCCGCCGCCCATTTTCCGGTATAATGTACCTTGTAATTAAGCGGATTATTGGTTTTAGCGACCGAATAAGGAAAAATAAACCCCCTCGGCGTTTGATAGCGGGAGTTAATCACATCCAAATCGCTGCGAACTTGGTGGGAAAACATATCGGCCTGAACATGCGAACCGCCAATATGTAAAATATTGATTTGACCCTCCTCTTCTTTCAACAACTTATCAATTTTCTGATAAAAAGCCTTTATCTGCGAAGAATCTTCCCCCGGAATCTGAATAACATTGGATGAATAATCAATAAATGTATATTCGGGAAGATCAATTTTAGGAAGATTAATTTTTTCTTCTTTACCATATAAATGAGCGGTAATTCCGAAAAGAAACAGTAGGATTAAGCGCTTTTTCATAATTAATTAGCCTGTTGGATTTTTTGTTCGTGCGTTTTCCGGAAATTATAATAGTTATAATAAAACATCAACGATTCGTAAAATAATTCGGCAATCCGGTCGGCGCCTTTCGGCGTAAAGTGGATATAATCGGGAGCCGCTAACGACGGTTTGGTTTTGACCCAGCCGATCATTGAGTTTTTTCCGCCCATTACTTCGTACATGTTCCAAAAGGCAGCTCCATTTTCCAACGCCGCTTCTCTCATGCCCTGAACCATCGTTTCTAATAACGGGTATGTCTGCAATTTACCGCCCTTTTTGGTTGACATGTCGGCGGGGCCAATCAGTAAAATTTTGGATTCGGGACATAACTCTTTGAAATAAGCAATTTGCTGCGCTATTTTGGCTTTGTAATCCGACACATTTTTTTCCTTTTTTATCGACGGCATCATATTTCCGCCAAACTCAAGGATAATCAGGCCGACATTCAAATCGTCCAGCATGGGTTTCATGACCGACTTTTCGATCCGGGTAAAAAAAGTTCCCGAACTCCCCCGAAGCGGAATATTATCGACGGCAACGCCATAATCGCCATCGACGGCAATCCCGTAAACTTCGGCCGCTCCCGACAAATTCAATGTGAATTTTTTGACCGGCTCGTGCATACTCCATGTAGTAACATTCAGTGTCTGTTTCTTTTGAGTCGATTTTTGCAGCAAAGGAACATTATCGGAAGGAAGCAGATTTGCGTTGAAATTTCCGGGTGTATAGCCGGAATATAAGCGTATCCGGGAAAATTTTTTCACATGTTCAAACGTATTTTTCCAGTTCCGCGCAACCACGGAAATCGAAGCGTTTCCATTCACCTGCGCCATCTGACCCAATACGCCGTAGCGGTTGTGCGACACCTGGTTGGCAAAATTGCCGGCAATAATATACCGCCCGATATTGTCGGAAGCCGTTTGCCCGATCGCGGACGACGGAATCGGTTGAACGGCAGGGATCAACCCCGGCCCAACACCCCCGAATTTTTCTTGCAACTGCTGACGGATATATCCGGTAATCCGGTCGCCCTCTATCTGCGAATCGCCGTAGTGGAGGATGCGGACAACTTCTCTTTTTTTCCGGCAACTGTCTAAACGCTCAAACAGAGGGAATAAAAACTCCCAATCGTTGTCCGGGCAATCAATCCGGGAAGGATGCGTCCGGAAAAAATTCATATAAAAAGTAAGTGAATCCTGATAAACCATCAGTAAAGAATCCTGCATCCGGAGACCCGCTTCCATTGCTTTTAGCCGTTGCGGAATATCGGTACCATTATCTTTTACCATAATTTCTTCTAATGACGGAAAATAAAAATGTCTTTCAGCGAAAGAAATTCCATCTTCGGGGAATAAATAAGAAACCATTCCCAACATAAAAATCACAAATACAATAAAAAAAAGCGCTCTACCGGCTTTCATTTTCGCTATTTAAGTTCGTACTTTTTTCAAAAACGCCGTAAAATTAATACAATTATTCAAATACAATATGATTTTTAACTTTTAGAAACAAAAATGAGTAAATATTCGAAATTACATTGGCAAAGTATTTGCTACGTGTTAGAATGACAAACAACCATCATTTTTCTTTCAATCAATCTTAAATTATTGATAAACAAACAGTATAAACTAAACGGATAAAGTTATGAGTGAAAAAGAACGGGAAAATAAAATTGAAAACGACGAAAATTTCGCTGACAATTTCGCAGAAGATATGCCAAAAGAACAACCGGGGGAAGAAAATCCGGAAGAGAATGTCGGCAAAACCGACAATCTGTCAGAAGAATTAGCGGCTTTGAAAGATACGCACCTCCGTCTAATGGCCGAATACGATAATTACCGGAAACGTACCATCAAAGAAAAGGCGGATTTAATCAGAAATGGAGGCGAAAAAGTGTTGACGGGACTTCTGCCTGTGATCGATGATTGCCAAAGAGCGCTGGAAACGATTGACAAAGCAACGGATTTGAATTCGGTAAAAGAAGGCGTAAACTTGATTTACAACAAATTCCTGTCTTACCTCCAACAAAACGGCGTGAAAGCCCTCGAATCGGTGGGAACGCCTTTCGACCCCGATTTATACGAAGCCGTTGCAACTGTTCCCGCTCAAAGTGAGGAACAAAAAGGGACGGTTATCGACAACCTGCAAACCGGATATACCCTGAACGATAAAGTAATCCGCCACGCCAAAGTCGTCGTGGCCAATTAAAAAGAAATAACAAAAAAACAAACAATGGCTACAAAAAGAGACTATTACGAAATACTGGAAGTTGCCAAAACAGCTTCGGCAGACGAAATAAAAAAAGCGTACCGGAAAAAAGCGATTCAGTATCATCCCGATAAAAATCCGGGCGATAAATCGGCAGAAGAAAAATTCAAGGAAGCCGCCGAAGCGTACGAAGTCCTCAGCAATGACGACAAACGCAAGCGGTATGACCAATTCGGTCATGCAGGCGTCGGCGGCGCATCGGGATACGGATACAGCGGCGGCGGAATGTCGATGGAAGACATTTTCTCTCAATTCGGCGATATTTTCGAGGGCGGATTCGGCCATTTTCGCGGATTCAGCGGCGGCGGATTCAGCAATTTTGGCGGCGGTGCATCCGGACGAACCAATCGCGGCGCCGATTTGCGGGTGAAAGTCAAACTTTCGCTCAAAGAGATTGCTACCGGCGTTGAAAAGAAAATCAAAGTAAACAAATACGTCGCTTGCAGTCATTGCAAAGGAAGCGGCGCCGAAAACGCCGGCGCCTATTCCACCTGTTCCGCCTGCCGGGGAACGGGGCATATTACCCGCACCATGAATACGATTTTAGGACAAATGCAAACCCGCACCGTTTGTCCCGAATGTAACGGCGAAGGCCGAAAAATCACCAAGAAATGTCCGCATTGCAACGGCGAAGGCATTTTGAGGAGCGACGATGTGATTACAATCAACATCCCTGCCGGCGTAGCCGAAGGCATGCAATTATCGCTCGGCGGGAAAGGCAACGCTGCCCGTCATGGCGGAATAAACGGCGATTTGCTGGTGCTGATCGAAGAAGAGCCGCATCCGGAATTGATTCGCGACCAGAGCGACATTATCTACAATCTCCTGCTGACGTTCCCGCAAGCCGCGATGGGCGGAACCGTCGAGATTCCTACGCTGGACGGGAAAGCCAAAATTAAAATCGAGCAGGGAACTCAACCGGGTAAAGTGTTGCGATTAAAAAACAAAGGATTACCGTCTCTCAATCACTACGGAACCGGCGATTTACTGATCAATATCGGCGTTTATGTTCCTGAAAATTTAACGAAAGAACAAAAAGAAATGCTGGTAAAAATGGAAGAATCGCCGAATTTTCAGCCGAATTTGTCCACCAAAGAAAAGTTTTTCAGTAAATTCAAAAACATGTTCGATTAAGGAATACGTTGAGAGTTATGAGTTGGCGCGAAGCGCAGCAAGTTGCTGCAAATAGAATCAGGGTTTATATTCCAGAATGGAATAAATGATCCCCAGAAAGGATAAAAATATAATGATTCCCCCAACTACTTTATTGATAATCCATAAACCGCGCACATTGATAATTGTCCGGAGTTTTCCGATCAACGTGGAAACAAGAAACCACCAGGCCAAAGCCCCCAAAACAACAAACGATAAGCCTATAATGATGGAATATAACGTTTCGTCGGGATCAATAAAATTAAACCGGGCAAAAAGAGCAATATAAAAGAAGATAATCAACGGATTGGACAGGGTGAGGAAAAAAGCGGTAATAGCGTCCTGCGAAAAAGAGTTTGCGCCCTCTTTGGGCTTGTGAAGGCTCTTGGAAGGATTGGTATAGAAAGTATAAAAACCGAACAGTAATAAAAGGATGCTGCCGGCAATCTGAAGGATAATCCGATGGACATCTACAAAATCAATGATAATTCCCATCCCCAAACACGTGATGGAGGCATAGATCAAATCCGATAAAGCAGCCCCAACGCCGGAAACAAATCCATGCCACCTCCCTTTATTCAGTGTACGTTGCACACACATCAATCCGATAGGCCCCATCGGGGCAGAAACCAATACGCCAATAATGATTCCGTTATAGATGACGTCAAACATGTTGCAAAATTCCTAATTCTTAATTCCTAATTCTTAATTACTAACTATTTTCCCGTCTTTCATGTAAATAATCCGGTCTGTTAATCGCGCCAGTTTTTCGTCGTGGGTAACAATAACAAACGTTTGTTTGAACCGGTCTCTCAAATCGAAAAACAAGCGGTGCAGTTCTTCTTTATTTTGGGAATCCAGACTGCCCGAAGGTTCATCGGCAAAGATTACCGAAGGATTGTTCACTAAAGCCCTGGCTACGGCGACCCGCTGCTTTTCGCCTCCTGAAAGTGCAGAAGGCTTGTGTCCGGTACGATCGGATAATTTCAGGAAATCCAGAATTTCGTTAGCCCGCCGGATCGATTCGGACGATTTGACATTTCCTATCAAAGCCGGAATCATCACATTTTCGAGTGCGGTAAATTCCGGTAACAACTGGTGAAATTGAAATACGAACCCGATATGCTTGTTTCTGAAAGCAGCTAATTCTTTATCCTTATATCCATTGATATTGACGTTCCCGTAAAAGACTTCTCCCGAATCCGGTTTATCTAAAGTACCCAAAACCTGTAATAATGTTGTTTTCCCGGCGCCGCTCGGGCCAACAATGGCTACAATCTCGCCCGGAACAATACTCAGATTAATCCCTTTTAAAACCTGCAAATTACCAAAACTCTTTGTGATGTTTTTACAACTGATCATGTGTAATTATTTCGTTTTGCAAAGTTAGCATTAAATTTCAAATTACACACAAACGGATAAAAATAGATAAAATACAGAAGACAAAATTCTTTACGGTTTCATAACCAGACCGGTATTCTTTTTCCCGTTGATTTTGATAACCGCCGGTTTGTCGAAACGTATCTGCCGGAGAAATTCCGTTTCCCGAACAGCCGGTTGAGCGTTCAGAAACGCTTCATCATAGACGCCGCCGTCGTTGATATACGGATTAACCGTAAAATAGCCGGCGCCGAACGACGTCAGGTTTTGAAAAAAATGCGTTCCCTGACTCGGTTCAATCCGGTAGTTTTCCAGTCCGGCCTCCACAATGACCCGCGCGTTGGAAATGTGCGGCCACTTGACGGGAATGCCCAGCCACGGGTCGGCGCTCCCCCAGCGACCAGGGCCAATCAGGATGTAACTTTTCCCTTCGCTCATCATTTCCCTGTTCCATTGCTCAATTTCCAGCGCAATCGCCGGATTGTTGGCCGCATTGAATCGTTCCGTTTTAACATAAATAACGTCGAAAACATCGTTTGCCACGCCATGTCCCAAAGCATGATCGGAATACAGAAAGACGTTTTCCCGCCGGACGGAACACAAATCCTCGTCCACCAGTTCCTTGCTGTCCACAATCGGGCGAATTTGCAGCAAATAAAAAACGCCGAACGGTTCTTTGTCGCGATTCCGTTCCAAATTAACGGCAAATTCGATTTCCACCGGTCGCCCCATTTCTTCCTGCCCCAGTCGAAGAATGTAATCCAGAATAGCCGCCAGCGGAAAAACGTCGGACTGCAAAACGCCGGAAAAAGTGATGACTTTCCGGTTGTTTCCCGGATAATAACCGTCCAGCAAAACCTGATCGACCGGGTCGTAAGTCGAAGCAATATACCGCAACGAGCCGTCTTTGTCGGCTTCTTTGACCGGCAGTTTCAATAAATTATAAGCGTCGTCGGGCGATAACAGTTCGGCCGACATGGTTTGCAGATTCAACGCATAAAACTTCGTTTGCGTTTCTTTCAGCGCATATTCCAACGCGCTCGTTTGCAGAATACTGTGCGGATGAAGCGGCGAAAAACGAAGCGTAATCCCGCCATCGACAATGTATTTCCCCAATCCCAAGGCGACATTGGCAATGCCGTCTTCCGGTTTTTCGTCGCCGACGGGATAATAGTTCAGCGAACGGGCAACGCCGGAAATCGTCGGATAACAGCGTTCGTCGTAGTTTTGTCCCACGACCTCCTGCAGAACGATAGCCATTTTCTCCTGATCGATTAAATTTTGAGTAGCCATCATGTAGGCCTTGCTGTCTTTGAAAAAAACCGAAGCATAAACGCCTTTAACTGCATTGCTTACCTTTTCCAGCATGGCGTAATTGTCCCGGATTTTCGGAACCATGTACGTGTTGTAAATGCCGGCAAAGGGCTGATAATGCGAATCTTCCAGCAAACTCGACGAACGGATGGCAACCGGTGTTTTCACGACGTCGAAAAAAGCAATCAAATCTTCGATCAAGCGTTTGGGAAGGCTCGCTTTCAGGAAATAACGGAGAATGTCTTCGTCGGGCAAATCCTGCAAAGCGATTTCGTACAACTCGTTCGTTTCCATAAATTCGTCGAAAATGTCTGTCGCCAGCACCACCGTTTTGGGAATTTGCACGAGGGCGTGGGGAAATTGGTCTTCCAAATCTTTGGCGCGGCGTTTAATCATCTGTCCCATAAAAGCTAAACCCCGGCCTTTTCCGCCCAGCGAATCTTCGCCTATCCGGGCAAAATTGGAATATTCGTCGAAACGGTCTTTTTCAAAAACGGCGACAACGCCCGAATTTTTCATTTTCCGGTAGCCGACAATGGCTTCAAAGATGACTTTGCGGGCTTCCATCATGTCGCTGTAATCCGAAACGTCGATGCCTTTGAGAAATTCCGCTACCGGGAAAATGGCGCGGGAATAGAAGAAACGGGAAAAATGATTGTGCGACAGGTGATAAATCAGCGAATCGTCCGGTATTTCAAAGATTTTCTTTTGCAGGTCGATCAGCGAGTTAATCCGCATCACTTCCCTTTTGGTAGAAGGATTGATGATGATAAAATCGCCGAAGCCGAAATTGTTCTTTATTTCTTTGCGCAAGTCCTGCGGAAACGTTTTGGAATTTTTATCAATGAAACTGCAATTAAGTTCTTCGGCATAAGCGCTGTTGCTTGATTCGGAAGAATCGAAGATAATCGGGACAAAGCGGTCTTCGTTTCGCACTTTACATCCGAATTTATAGCCGGCAAAACTGTCTTTTTTCCCTTTCCGGCTGAAACTCATATCGCACACGATGCCCAGCATGTTATGTTTGTATTTGCCGTACAGTGTTTCGGCTTCTTCATACGAGCGGGCTAACAGGATTTTGGGACGGCCGCGCATCCGCAACGTTTGCTGATGGGGATTCAGCGCCTCTTTGGAAAATTCTTTCGACTGTTTCAAAACAAATTTGTACAAATGCGGCAAAGCCGACGAATAGAAGCGGATAGAATCTTCCACCAACAGAATGGTTTGGACGCCCACGGACAGAATATCGTCGTCCACATTCATCCGGTCTTCCAGCAGTTTGATAATCGCCAGCAGCAGTTCGGAGTTGCCTAACCAAGAAAAAACATAGTCGATAGACGACAAATCCTCCTGTGAAATTCGCTTGGTGACCTCCCGCGAAAACGGGGTGAGAACGACAATCGGAATATCCCGATAAAGCGACTTGATATGATTAGCGGTTGCAAAAATATCCGTATCATCCATGTTCGGCATACAGATAACCAAGTCGAAATGGATTTGCAGCAGAACGGTCAGGGCTTCTTCTTCGGTGGCGGCCTGTGTAAATCGCGGCGGATAGCGCAAACTGAGGGAAGTATATTCGTTGAAAATCTGTTCGTCGATTCGTCCATCGTCTTCCAGCATAAAAGCGTCGTAATTGGTTGCGATAAGCAGGACGTTTAATATCCGTTTATTCATCAAGTTGGCAAAAGACGTGTCTTTGAAAACCAACTGTTTCATGTCGATGGTGCGCTCCATGCCTTGGTGTCTTTAGCA
>JAISNS010000054.1 GCA_031276105.1 Dysgonamonadaceae bacterium | reverse complement strand
AAACTAAAAGCTAAAAACGGCGCAAAGTGCGGTAAATAAACGTCGCTTCGCGCCGTTTTTAGCTTTTAGTTTTAGCTCTGCCGATAATTCAAAATATTTCAGTAAATTTGCAAAAAAATTCAGGAGGATGCAAATTAAAATATTTGAATTTAACATGGTGTGTGTAAACACCTATTTACTTTACGACGAAACCAAAGAATCTGCAATCATTGATTGCGGCGCTTTTACTGAAAAAGAACGTGATCGCTTAAAAGAATACATCACTTCCAATAAATTAAAAATAAAATATTTACTGAATACGCATCTTCATTTCGATCACGTATTAGGCAATCGTTTTATTTACGAGAACTACGGTTTGAAACCCCAGTACAACGAGCAGGACGACCGGATGCCAAACCTGAAAATACAGGCAGCCTCTTTCGGTATCCGGATTGATTATGAGCCTGTAAGCGCCGAACATTTTATCAACGGCGACGACTCTATTCGTTTCGGAAATACGGTCTTGAAAGCGCTTCACACTCCCGGCCATTCGCCCGGAAGCCTCTCTTTTTACTGCGAAAAAGACAGTTGCGTATTCACCGGCGACACCCTCTTCCACCACGATATAGGAAGAACCGATTTGTGGGAAGGCGATGAAAATACATTGATTCACGCCATCCGGACACGCTTGCTGACCCTCCCCGAAAATACCGTCCTCTTTCCCGGTCACGGCCCCGCATCCACCGTCGCAGAAGAAAAACGACATAATACATACTTACGAATATAGTTTTTAATTTTTAGTTTATATAATTTATATAATATGCAAGAACAATTTGTTTACCGTCACATCGGAGTGAATGAAAAAGAAATAGAAACCTTGATTTCCAAAATTGGGGTCAACAGTTTGGAACAGTTAATCAGCGAAACAATTCCGGACAATATCCGCCTGAAAGAAGCATTAGACCTGCCGGAACCCTTAACAGAAAGGGAATACGCAGAACATATTGCCGAATTAGCGTCCAAAAACGAAACTTTTACCTCCTATATCGGCATGGGCTGGTACGATACGGTTGCCCCGGCCGTAATCATCCGGAACGTATTTGAAAATCCCTGCTGGTACACGTCCTACACGCCTTATCAGGCCGAAATATCACAGGGACGACTGGAAGCTTTGCTGAATTTTCAAACGATGGTTAGCGATCTGACCGGCCTCCCTTTAGCCAATTGCTCGCTGTTGGACGAAGCAACCGCCGCCGCCGAAGTCGCCAACATGCTCTTTCAGACAAGAAGCAGGGAACAGGTAAAAAATAATGCCAATATCCTGTTTGTTGATAATAAAATCTTTGACTCTACTTTAGCTGTCTTGAAGACCCGTACCCAACCGCAAGGAATCGTTCTGCAAAAAGGCGATTACCGGACGTTTGAATTTTCCGGAAACGTCTTCGGAGCCATCATTCAATACCCGAACGCAGACGGCTCTGTCGAAGACTATACCCGCTTTGTCGAAAAAGCGCAGGCCGCCGGCAGCAAAGTGGCCGTAGCCGCCGACCTCTTGAGCTTAACCCTCTTAACCCCTCCGGGGGAATGGGGCGCCGATGTGGTTTTCGGTTCCACCCAACGCTTAGGCATCCCCATGTATTACGGAGGCCCCAGCGCCGGATATTTTGCAACCAAAGAAGAATACAAACGCAACATCCCGGGACGAATCATCGGCATTTCCAAAGATGCTTACGGGAAAAAAGCCCTGCGTATGGCTTTGCAGACACGCGAACAGCATATCAAACGCGAAAAAGCGACCTCCAATATCTGCACCGCACAAGCGTTATTGGCGACAATGACCTCCTTTTACGCAGTCTATCACGGCCCGGAAGGATTAAAAAACATCGCCCTGCGCATCCATTCATACGCGGGATTTCTGTCTGCCGAACTGGAAAAATCGGGCTATACACAGGAAAATAACAACTTCTTCGATACCCTGAAAATCCGCTTGGCGCCCGATGCCTCCCTCGATACCCTGCGCGAAACAGCGCTGGATTGCAAAGTCAACCTCCGCTACTTCGACGACGGCGCTATCGGAATCAGCATCGACGAAACTACCTTGCCGGAAGACATCAACGTCCTCTTATACATCTTTTCGGAAGCCCGCGCCGATTCAGCGGCTCTTTCCTGCGAAAAAGAACCGGAAGCCCGCTATTACTTCGCCGGCAAATTCAAAAGGACATCCGCTTATTTAACCCACGCCGTTTTCAATTCCTTCCATACGGAAACCGAATTGATGCGTTACATCAAAAAGCTGGAAGTACGCGATATTTCGCTCGCCCATTCCATGATTTCATTGGGATCATGCACCATGAAACTGAATGCCGCCTCCGAAATGCTTCCCCTGAACGATCCGCATTGGGCTAATATCCATCCTTACGCTCCTGAAGACCAAACGGAAGGATATCAGGAATTAATCGAAAACTTGGCCGCTTATCTCGGCACAATCACCGGACTTCCGGGCGTAACCTTCCAACCCAACTCAGGCGCCGCCGGCGAATATACCGGATTGATGATAATCAGAAAATACCTGAAATCCATCGGAGAAGAACACCGCAATATCGTTCTTATTCCGGCGTCGGCTCACGGCACCAACCCTGCCAGCGCCATTCAGGCAGGTTTTCAAACGGTAACCATCCGGTTCGACGAAAACGGCAATACCGATATCGAAGACTTGAAAGCCAAAGCAGAAGAACATAAAAACAACCTGGCTGCTTTCATGATTACCTATCCTTCCACTCACGGAATTTTTGAAACCAATATTATGGAAATGTGCCGCATCATCCACGATAACGGCGGACAGGTATATATGGACGGAGCCAATATGAACGCTCAGGTCGGGTTGACGAATCCGGGCTTCATCGGCGCAGATGTCTGCCATTTGAATCTGCACAAAACATTTGCCATTCCTCACGGAGGAGGAGGCCCCGGCGAAGGCCCTGTTTGCGTCGCCAAACACTTGGCGCCTTTCCTTCCCGCACATCCGGTAAAAGATGGAAATTCGTTGAACACCGTAGCCTCCGCTCCTTTCGGAAGTGCAGGCATATTACCCATTACCTACGCCTACATCCGGATGATGGGCGGTAGCGGACTGACTTTGGCAACGCAAATCGCTATCCTGAACGCCAATTACTTAGCCTCGCAATTGGAAAATGCGTATGGAATTGTTTACAAAGGAAATAAAGCCCGCGTCGGACACGAATTGATTCTTGATTGCCGGAAATTCAAAGATTATTCGGGAATTACCGAAACGGATATCGCCAAGCGACTGATCGATTTTGGATTCCACGCCCCAACCCTCTCTTTTCCGGTACACGGTACCTTAATGATCGAACCGACCGAAAGCGAAAGTCCCGCCGAACTGAACCGCTTCATCGACGCCATGCTCACGATTCGCGAAGAAATCGAAGAAATAGCTAAAAGCATTGCCGGTAAAGACGATAACGTTTTAATCAATGCCCCTCATCCGCAATACGAAGTATGCGCCGATGAATGGAAACATACGTATTCCCGCAACAAAGCCGCTTTTCCG
Source organism: Dysgonamonadaceae bacterium (assembly GCA_031276105.1). Taxonomy (GTDB): domain Bacteria; phylum Bacteroidota; class Bacteroidia; order Bacteroidales; family Azobacteroidaceae; genus Azobacteroides. The sequence continues at coordinate 1,727 of JAISNS010000054.1, read as the reverse complement.
GCAGAATGGGTTCGAGAAAACAAATTCTGGGTCAATGTTGCACGTGTGGACAATGCCTTTGGCGACAGAAACCTGCTTGCCGTTCAATGCGACCTTCAAAATACTTAACAATTATTAATACCTAAATATTAAACATTTTTATTAAACGCTTGTCTTTACATGTATAGAATTTGTTTAACAATTAATAATTATTGAACTCATGAAAACAAAATTATTATCTATCGCATTTATTTCCCTGTTATCGCTTTTCGGCACGGGAACAACGCTTTATGCACAAGTACGGGTATCGGTTTATGTTAATATTCCATTAGCGCCCGGTATTGTTTTGTCGGTCGGGAACCCGGTTGCACCTCCCGCTCCCGAATATATATGGATTGACGGTTACTGGTCGTGGGATTACCGTTATCATACTTACGTATGGATACAAGGACATTGGGAATTAGCGCCTTATGCCGAAGCGCACTGGATTCCGGGTTATTGGGAATACTATCGCGGCGGTTACCGTTGGATAGACGCTTGTTGGATTCCACGAGCGCTTAATGTCCATTACGGTTATTACAATGGACGTTACGATTATTACGGACGTCCGGTTTACTACCATCGTTACGATCATCACACATACCGGCACGGATATGCTTACGGGTACGATCACAATCCCAATCACCGGTCGCGCAACTACAACAGTTCTCCACACTTCAATTCATCTCCGGAACGCGAAAGAAACGCGATTAACCGGAAATATAACAATCCGAGACAGGCTCCGACAACTCGAAACGCAGCTTATAGCTCCCGTTCATCAAGCAGATCGGAATCGTCAGGCAGATCGGAATCGTCAGTCAATAGCAACTCTAACCGGAATAATAATTCGATCAGCAGCAGGCAACCGGCCGGAAATACAACCATTTCAAGAAATACTACAAGCCGGCAATCAACCGAAAATGCAACCATTTCAAGGAATACGACAAGCCGGCAACCGGTCGAAAATGCAACCATTTCAAGAAATACGACAAGCAGGCAACCGGTCGAAAATGCAAGCGTTTCAAGAAATACGACAAGCCGGCAATCTTCCGCCGGCGAAACGAGAACGCGAACACAAAGCGTTTCCACCAATTCTTCGGTGAGTTCCCGGCAATCGGTAAGCGCTTCCGGCAATGCTTCCGTACAGTCGTCAAGGACAAGAACTTCGTCCGTTAACAGTTCAAGAGAAAGAACAAATGCCTCCGAAAGAACAAATTCTTCAAGAAATAAGCGGTAAACGACAATTTATTTATATATTTGCAGCTAAAACAATATTAATATATATTTTTTTAATTTTTAATTTTCAACAGTATGATAAAGAAAAGTCTTTTAAAATGGGTAATTATTATTCCTGCTCTGGCAGGTTTAGGTTTTATGTCTTCAACTCCGGACGATTCCAAAGGAACAGCTTCCGATGAAGAAGTAAAAGGTATTATAGTCGAAAATCCCGAGCACAATTTTGGGACAATCCCTGAAAATGGAGGAAGCGTTACAGCTACTTTCACCATTATTAATAAAACGGATGAAGCGATTCTTATAACCAATGCAACGGCGTCGTGCGGCTGTACCGTTCCGAATTGGACGAAAGAACCCATCGAACCGGGACAGAAAGGTAAAATCACAGCTACTTACAATCCGAAAGGACGTCCGGGTGGTTTTGATAAGACAATTACCGCAACTACGAACACCAACGAAAAATTAACCATGCG
>JAISNS010000021.1 GCA_031276105.1 Dysgonamonadaceae bacterium | reverse complement strand
GACAGCGCCAATCCCGGACTGTCGGTTTTTTGTAAGCAATTTAATCCCAAGCACATTTTTACGATTGGAACCGATGGTATTTCATTTGAGGAGTTTTTCACAATGAATCCCAAAAGTTTTTTTGAAATATAAGCGCCATTTGATACGAAATAAATTATGTTTGGGCTTTCAAAAAGAGACATAGAGACCATTTACGATATATTGGAAAAATATTCGGATATTCATTCCGTGTATTTATTTGGCAGCAGGGCGAAAGGAACTTATCGGCAGGGAAGCGATATTGATTTGGCAATTATAAATAATCAATTGTCGTTAAACCAAATAATACAACTAAAAGATGATTTTGAAAACAGTTCCCTTCCTTATTTTGTAGATATTGTGGATTATACTGCGATCAAAGATCCGCTATTAAAAAAATCCATTCGGCAATTTGGAAAAGAAATCTATTCCATTTCTAATTTTTGCGCTATCGCAACGGCGGTGCAACGGACGTTGCGTTAATTGATGGTTGAGTTTGTTCGGCACTCTATTTTTTTTGTTACAAAAAAAGTTCTGAATGGTATGTAATTCTTTCCTGCATTGAAATGCTTATCTGTGAAAAATCAATGCACTGATAATCAAATGTTGAGTTTAAGGCTGCAACAAGCAACCGATTGACCAAAAATTGTGGAAACAAGTTATAGAAATAGCAAACGAATCTAATTTATTAACATATAAAATTTATAAAAAAATGAATAAAGTATCTTCTGGAAATGATTACGTACATGGAGTAACAGCTCCTCTAACGAGTCAATTTTTGCATGAACCTATCGGGCAAATCATGCAAAACATACAAGCTAAAAAAGTGCTGGATATTGGTTGTGGAAACGGGCATCTCGCTAAGTATCTTAAAATAAATATAATACATAGTGATGGGGTAATAGTTGGTATGGATCCGAGTGAAAGTGGAATTGAAAATGCTCAATTACTTCTTCCTGATGCTAAGTTTTATTGTATGGGAGTGTATGACAATCCCTGTAAAATAGAAGAAAATAATTTTGACGCAGTAGTTTCCACTGAAGTCGTAGAACATTTATTCTACCCAAGAGAGCTTTTACGATTTGCAAAAGCAAAATTAAAACCCGGTGGATACATTTTGCTTACAACACCATATCATGGATATTTAAAAAATCTTGTGCTATCAATATTTAACAAGTGGGACAATCATCATTGGGCGCTATGGGATGGTGGACATATTAAATTCTGGTCGAAAAAAACTTTATCTGACCTTTTGAATGTAGAAGGGTTTGAATTTAAAGAATTTGTCGGTTGTGGACGAGTCCCTTATCTGTGGAAGTCTATGCTCTTAGTAGGCAAGTTAAGATAATTTATATGGAATTATTAGAAATTAATCTATCCCAATACCAAAATAAATTAAGCAAAAAAAACCAGATAGCGCGATTCATTTGGACGATTGCGTGGACTTTATTCGCCCGTCCCTTACCGCGCAGTCTGTTGAGCGGATGGAAACGTTTCTTGCTTCGCTGTTTTGGAGCTAAAATCCATAAAACCGCTTGTGTGTATTCAAGCGCCAAAGTGTTTATGCCTTGGAAGTTGGAAATGGACGAATATGCCTGTTTGTCTTCCGACGTTGATTGCTACAATGTAGAAAAAATAAAAATCGGCAAACATGCTACAATTTCTCAACGGGCGTTTTTATGTACTGCTTCGCACGATATTGGAAAACCGGATATGCCATTGATTACAGTGCCCATTACGATAGAAAATTACGCATGGGTAGCGGCTGATGCTTTTGTGGGCATGGGCGTCACCATTGGCGAGGGCGCTGTTGTCGGCGCTCGCGCTGCGGTTTTCAAAGATGTAGAACCATGGTCGGTGATGGCAGGGAGCCCTGCGAAGTTTATCAAAAAAAGAATTATTAAACAATAAAATGATACGCTGAAAAACAGGTGCTATGAATTGTTACTTCGCTCGAATCAACTCAATTTATCAACCAACAGATATACATGCGAAGAATATGAAAACCTTTTAAGCGCTCAAAATACTTTATGCATGGCATTCTTTTGTAAAGACAAATTCGGCGATTACGGCAATATCGGATTTATGTCTATAAAGATTCAACTAAATGAAGCAGTTATTACAGATTTGGTTATTTCGTGCAGAATAGCCAAAAAGAAAGTAGAGGACGCTATGATTTGTGCTGTCGGAAAACTGCTTATCAATAAAGGCATAAGTGTTTTAAAAGCCAATCTGACCAAAACAAAAAAGAATGGTCCATTAGTAGATGTATTTAGCTCTCTGCCTTTCAAACAAGTATATGAGGACGAAATAAACATCCATTTTCAAATTGATGATTTAAATGCCTTTTACGATCAACAATTAATTCATATCACATATAAAAATAATTGTAACAAAGAAATGCTATGAAAATCATTTTACATGCCGATGATTTTGGTTTTGATAAAGACACATGCCAAGCAACTATCGAACTTTTTGAAAAAGGTATTTTGAAAAGCGCCACAATAATGGTCAATATGCCTGCTTCATGCATAGCCATAGAATATGCTCGCCAACATCCGGAGTTCAGTTTTGGCGTACATCTGACTTATGTTGATGGTTTGCAACCTGTTTCTCACCCGCAGGAGATATCTTCTCTGACAGATAATGATGGTTTGTTTTTACCTTCAAATGTTGTGCGTAAAAAAGCGTTAATGGGGAAAATCCACAAAAAAGATATTGTTATAGAAAGTTTAGGCCAAATAAATGTTTTGAAAGAAGCCGGAATTTCTGTTTCACATTTGGATTCCCACGGACATTTACACAAATTTCCTGTGTTTCTATTTGCAATGAAAGAGATTTGCATTCAATCGGGAATACATAAAATTCGCAGAGTGCAAAATGTACATCTGACAAAACAACCGATTTTTCAGCCGACAACGATACTCAATACTCTGTTCGACAAATATATTTCATCACATTTTCAAACCACCGATAAATTTTATATGCCGGCAAATGATATGGATAGCTGTTGGAGCGATTCGTTGTTGAAAATAATTTCCTGTTTTGCACCCCAAAGCGTTTTGGAAATCGGTGTCCATCCCGGATATATGGAAGAATGGAGAAAAGACGAATACAGAGATATTTGCGAATTTGCAAATAGCATTAAAGAAATAAAACAATATGAATCAATAAATTGGAAAGAGATATATTAAAATGGCGTATCCGGCTAAATTTATCAAAAAAGAATATTAAGAGATGCTTGACTTATCGGTTATAATCTTTACTTACAACGAGAGAATCTTTGTTCCACTCTGGGCGTTTGGGCTCAATCATTGAAATATCTCCCTTTTATTTTTAATTATGTTTGAAAAACATTATCTTTGTCAAACATAATTATACCATAGGCAATGTTCAAATTTGTAGATAGAATATCGGAGCAAGAACGCTTGAAAAAGACATTTAATCGCAGAAATGCTACTTTTGTAGTGTTGTATGGCAGAAGACGTTGCGGAAAATCACGCCTTATCCGGCAAGTGTTGTTGCCCGATGATATTTATTTTATGGCAGACCAATCGGAAGCAACTCAGCAACGCGTCCTTTTGTCGAAAATAATTGCCGGCACTATTTCCGGTTTCGACAGGATAATTTATCCGGATTGGGAAACTTTGTTTGATAACCTGAATGTACGTTTACAAAAAAAAATCACATTTTGTATTGATGAATTTCCGTATCTTGTAAAAAGTGCACCCGAATTGCCTTCTGTACTGCAAAAAATACTTGACAATAAAAATGCGCTGAAATTCAATCTCTTAATATGTGGTTCTTCACAGCAGTTAATGTATGGTTTGGTTATGGACAGTTTTGCGCCTTTGTTTGGAAGAGCCGATGAAATTATAAAAATTAAACCAATGCAGACTCCTTATTTACAGGAGGTTCTATCTTGTACACCAGCGGAGGCCATTGAAGAATATAGCATTTGGGGTGGTGTTCCCCGTTATTGGGAATTGCGCTCAACGGAGAAAGATTTATTTTCTGCCTTGAAACATCATTTATTCAATTCGCAGGGCATACTTTACGATGAACCTGTTCGACTTTTCCTTGATGAAATGCGCGATACGGCACATTCTTTTACTATTCTTTCGTTAGTGGCAAGCGGTTGCAATCGCTTATCCGAAATTGCGGGACGGCTTGAAAAACCGGCTACACATTTGTCCGCACCCTTAGAAAAGTTGCTGAATTTAGGATATTTAGAGCGGGAAATTCCATTTGGAGAAAACTATAAAAACAGCAAAAAGAGTTTGTATAAAATAGCCGATCCGTTTCTGAATTTTTATTTCAAGAACGTGGTACCTAACCGTTCCTATATTGAAACCGAACAAATAGAAACAATTATTGAGCAAATTAAAACACATTTTTCGGAACATGTTTCATCAACTTGGGAAAAATTATGCCGGCAAGTCATCCCTTTTTTGAATATCAATGGGATAACTTTTAAACCGGCTATGCGTTGGTGGGGCAAAACAAAAAACAGAGAAATGGAAATAGATGTCGTTTCCGAATCTGTTGACGGAAAATATCTGTTAGTCGGTGAATGTAAATGGAATGAAAAAATTTATCATACCGGACAACTGCTGAAAACCTTAAACGAAAAATCAAAAGACTTGCCCTTTGCTGAAGGGAAAAAAATTGTACCGATACTGTTTTTAAAGAAAAGTGATTCAAAAACAGACGGGATTTATTATCCCGAAGATGTTTTATTGCATTTGAAATAATGCACTTTCTGTTGAACAATTTTATTGTTTTTTTGTAATCTTATCGTGCATTTTAAAGAAAATATGCACTACTAAAAGACTTGTCTAATTAACAAATCAGACTTCATTAATCGCAATTATGCTTGATTTATCTGTGATTATCCTCACTTACAATGAGGAAATTCATATCCGTCGCTGTATTGAAAATATAAAAACCATTGCGAAAGAGATTTTTATAGTCGATTCTTTTTCTACCGACAATACGCTGGAAATAGCCGAATCGTTGGGCGCTAAGGTATTTCAAAATAAATGGGAAAATAATTATGCCCGGCAATTTAATTGGGCTTTGGACAATCTTCCAATCCAAACCCAATGGATATTACGTTTGGATGCAGATGAATATATTACATCGGAACTAATCTGTGAATTGCAAGAAAACTTATCGAATCTTCCTAATTCTGTAACAGGAATCATATTGCCATTAAAAAGAATATTTTTAGGAAAATGGATAAAAAAAGGAACCGGATTAGTTACGCAAATGCGAATATTCAAATATGGAAAAGCGCGTTGTGAAATTCGCTTAATGGACGAACATATTGAATTATTGGAAGGTAAAGCCATTCAGTTTAATGGCGCTTGGGTAGACGATAATTTAAATTCATTGAGTTGGTGGACAAACAAACATATTGGCTATGCTATACGAGAAGCCATTGATTTATTAGATATAGAATATGATTTGACGGGAAGCGCGACAACCGATTCGTTAAAAATACTGTCAAAAGAAGCAATCAATAAAAGACAGACAAAACACAAGTATGCTCAATTAGCTTTGTTTTGGAGGGCTTTTTATTACTTCATTTACCGTTATATATTTAAATTGGGATTTACCGAAGGTAAAGAAGGATTCCTTTGGCATTTTTTGCAAGGCTGGTGGTATCGCACGTTGGTTGACGCCAAAATTTTTGAAATCAAAAAGGCTTGCGGAAACGATAAGAAAAAGATAATTAGCTACATTAAAGAGAATTATAATATCAATCTTTGAACTTCATCCATTAAACGGAAAGCCATTCAATCCAAGCGATTGAGATAATTGTAACGACGGTTACTGTAACCTGCATTACAATTCGGAAATACTTTGTATCTTTGTCGCAATAAAATATGAATTATGCTGAAGTTTTATAATCGCGAAAAAGAAACTGCATTATTGCTTAAAACCGAGCAGTTGTCGATCGACAATGCACAGATGACTTTTGTCGTTGGGCGGCGGCGTATTGGAAAAACCTCCTTGCTCATTAATGTTTTTGCCGGGAAAAGAACTGTTTATTTTTTTGTTGAAAAGAAAAACGAAGCGTTACTTTGCGAAGAATTTATAGAGGAAATTCAAAACAAACTTGGTGTAACCGTTTTCGGACAAATGCGCACGTTCAAAGACGTTTTTGGATACCTGATGAATTTTTCTGAAAATCAGCATTTTACTTTAATAATTGATGAATTTCAGGAATTTCGGAATATCAATGCATCCATTTATAGCGAAATGCAAAATATTTGGGACAAGTATAAAAACAATAGTAAGTTAAACCTTATTTTGTGCGGTTCGGTTTATTCGCTAATGAAGCAGATTTTTGAAAATTCAAAAGAACCGCTTTTTGGTCGTGCAACCGCACGATTGCATTTGAAAACATTTGATATTAAAACACTTAAAGAAATTCTTGCCGACTATTATCCGAAATTCACCAATGAAGATTTATTGGCATTTTATCTATTCACAGGCGGTGTAGCTAAATATGTAGAATTGCTGACAAATACTCAAGCGTTTACAATGAAAAAGATTGTCAATGAGATTCTTTCCGAAAGCTCGTTATTCCTTAACGAGGGAAAAAACGTATTGATTGAAGAATTTGGAAAAGATTACGGCAATTATTTTTCCATTCTTATGTTGATCGCCTCCTCCAAAACTTCACGTGCAGAAATGGAGTCGGTGATGAATGTCGGTCTGGGTGGATTTTTGGAAAAACTGGAAAATGAGTTTGGTTTGATTTCAAAACTACGTCCCATTTTGTCGAAACCGGCCGGCAAATCGGTAAAATACCGGATTAATGATAATTTCTTAAATTTCTGGTTTCGGTTTATTTATAAATACAGAGGCGCGATTGAAATGGAAAACTTTGACTATGTGAAAAATATAATTGCCCGTGACTACACAACTTACAGCGGACAAATTTTGGAAAGATATTTCAGGGAAAAACTATCGGTCGAAGAAAATCTCTCTGCAATCGGTTCGTATTGGGAAACCGGAAATCAAAACGAGATAGATATTGTCGCCCTGAATGAATACGAAAAGCGCGCAATCATTGTTGAAGTAAAAAGACAGTCGGAGAAAATCAATCTGAATACGTTACAGAATAAATCTAAAAACCTTATTGATAAATTGAAAGGATACGATATTGAATATCGTGCATTGTCAATCGAAAATATGTAACTTACCATACTAATAGGAGAAAACTATCTTTCTATTGTAAAATACATGAAAATTTCTATCATTACCGCCTGTTACAACAGTGCGGCAACCCTTTGTTCTGCCATCGAATCCGTTTTGTGTCAGACTTATCCGGATATCGAATACCTCATCATCGACGGAAATTCCCAAGACGAATCCGTCGATATAATCAGAAGTTACGAACCGGCTTTCAACGGCCATTTGAAATGGATCAGCGAACCCGACCGCGGCATGTACGACGCTATGAATAAGGGAATTCGAATGTCCACCGGCGATTTTGTAGCGATACTGAATGCCGACGATTTTTACAATTATCCCGAATCGGTCGAAACGACGGTCAATTATCTGCTGGAAACCGGCGTTGAACTGTGCTATTCCGACGTTCGTTTTGTTCACCCCTACGATTTGAAAAAGACGATGCGTTACTATTCTTCGGCTAAATTTAAACCTTCGCTCTTCCGTTTTGGATTTATGCCTGCGCATCCGTCCTGTTTTATCCGGAGGGAGTTGTTTGATGAAATCGGTTATTACAAAACCGGTTATCATATTGCCGCCGATTACGAATTATTGATTCGCTTCCTGTATACGCATCGCATTTCGTATCGTTATCTCGCTTTCGATATTATCAAAATGCGCACCGGCGGACGCAGTACGAAATCGTGGAAAAGCAATTACTTGCTGAATAAAGAAATTGTCCGCGCCTGTCGCGAAAATGGTATTTACACCAACCTGTTGCTGTTATCATTCAAATACGGGTTGAAAATCTTTGAATGGGTTTTTACGAAAAACAAATGACTCTCCTCATCATCGGCATCCACGGCTTTGTCGGACAAATACAAGCAGTTGGAGAAATAAAATAAAATACATAACTTTGCACATTGAGTTTAATAATCAGCAAACGTACGAGCTACAAATAAAAGAAATTATATCATGTTGACAACAGTGAAAGCATATTATGACGGTACAGCTTTTGTTCCGGTAATTCCGGTTGACGTTCAGGAAGGGACAATTTTTACATTATCAGTTTCGCAACCGGAAGAAATGCCTTTAGATAAAGCAAAGAAACTGAAAGCGTTCAAGCTCATTACGGAAAATTTACGGAAAATTAATAAAGAAGAACCCTTGCCTCCTCTGTTTGATGAAATATTATCGCAACGCACCAAATTTGAAACAGATATAACTTTATGAGTGTTTTTGTCCTTGACACAAATATCATTTCTTACTATTTAAAAGGGCATGATATAGTTGTGAATAACATTACTAAAGCCATAATAAATGGTGATAATATAGTTATTGCACCTATTGCATACTATGAAATAAAACGGGGATTGATTGTTGTTAACTCCCAAAAACGACTGAATGCATTTAATAATTTTTGTACACTATTCGAAGTAGGGCAATTGAATAACAGTATATTAAATATTGCGGCAGAAATTTATGCCGAACAAAGAAAAATGGGACATACTATGGAAGATGCTGATATTTTTATTGCAGCTTTTTGTAAAAACCAAAAAGCTACACTCATCACTAACAATACCAAACATTTTGAGCATATATCCGGTTTGGTGTCGCTTGACTGGTCTGTTACTATTTAACGAACTGCTTGTTATTCTTCGATATAATACAATTACAAAAATAAAATTGTAATTTCTTATTGTGACTATTCTCATCACCGGCATCCACGGCTTTGTCGGCTCTAATCTTGTATCGGCTCTCAAAGAAAGCCATTCCATCTACGGCTTGGACATTATCGCTCCCGAAAAAGAAGGAATCATTCAAACTTTTTCGTGGAACGAATTAGATAATCTGCCCGAAATTGATACCATCATCCACTTGGCAGGCAAAGCCCATGATACAAAAAAACAGGCGGAAGCGAAAACCTATTTTGATATAAATTTCGGGCTGACGCAGCAAATTTTCGATTATTTTTTGCAATCGAAAGCAAAACAGTTTATCTTTTTCAGTTCCGTCAAAGCGGTTGCCGATTCCGTTCCCAACGGCGATGTTCTGACCGAAGACGTTGTTCCTCATCCCGTTGGCGCTTACGGCGAAAGCAAAATTGCTGCCGAAAAATACATCCAAAGTCAAGATTGGACAGATAAAAAGGTGTATATCCTGCGCCCCTGCATGATTCACGGCCCGGGCAACAAAGGCAATCTAAATTTATTGTATCAGGTTGTGATAAAAGGCATTCCTTGGCCGCTGGGCGCGTTTGAAAACCGGCGTTCGTTTACTTCAATCGGTAATATTTCGTTTGTTGTCGGGCGGATTATTGAGAAAAACGTTGATTCGGGTATATACAATATGGCCGACGACGAAACGCTTTCTACCAACGAATTGATAGAATTAATTGCATCTGTTTCAGATAGAAAAAGCAAAATTTGGAAATTATCTCCCCAAATTATGAATTTAGCTGCTAAACTTGGAACAATTTTTCACTTGCCGCTCAACAGCGAGCGATTGCGCAAGTTGACTGAAAATTATGTCGTTTCAAACCATAAAATCAAAGCGGCGCTTGAAATCGAAAAAATGCCTGTTTCGGCTCGCAATGGTTTTGAATTGACTGTAAAAAGTTTCGAAAATCAATGACTTACCCCATTATTTTTATCATTCTTTTTGCCGGAATTTTACTCTATTTCAAAATTGCCGACAAATACAACATCATCGACCGCCCTAACCAACGCAGTTCGCACGATTACATCACCATTCGTGGCGGAGGTATTGTCTTCTGGTTGGCCGGAATGTTGTATTTTCTTTATTCCGCATGTATTTCCTGATTGGACTCACGCTCATTTGCGGCGTCAGTTTTTGGGACGATATTGTTTCGCTTCCCAATCGCGTGCGAATCGTCGTTCATTTCCTTTCTATCAGCTTGGTTTTCTATGGATTAGGGTTATTTACACTTTTACCCGTGTGGATGATTCCGGTTGCATATATCTTTTTTGTCGGCGTAATGAACGCTTACAATTTCATGGACGGCGTCAATGGAATGACCGGTTTATATAGCTTGGTTATTTTAGCTGCCTTACAATATGTTAACTGTCGGATTATCGCTTTCACGCCACCCGATTTTATCAATTATGTCCTTATCGCTTGCATTGTATTTTTGTTTTTCAATTTCCGCCGGCGGGCGAAATGTTTTGCGGGCGACGTCGGCAGTTTGGGAATTGCATTTTGGATTGTCACCCTTTTGCTTCAACTGATGTTGAAAAGCCATTCCATCGTTTGGATACTCTTTTTATCCGTTTACGGAGTAGATACGGTATGTACTATTTTACATCGCTTGTATTTGAAACAGAATATTTTTGAAGCCCATCGCCTGCATTTTTACCAAATCTTATCCAACGAAAAAGGCGTTTCCCACCTGAAAGTATCTTCCCTTTATGCGTTTATCCAAGGTATAATTTGTTCCGGAATTATTTTTGTTTATCAGCAGATTCCTCAATACAAATGGTTCTTCTTCTTGGGAGTTATTCTCACTTTATCCGGAATTTATTTGATAAAATTTAAAAAACATTAATTTGAGGAGTTAGATACTATTTTTTTTCTTTGTATTGAACCAGCAGGCAGGGAAAAACTATACATATATTTCCAGTCCGTCGTAAGCGATAAACACGTTTTCGGGCAATGTCTTCTGCATCACTTCGTGCAGGCCGAAACCGTGATTCATGTGGATAAGGAAAGCTTTTCCCGGACGGATTCTTGCGATATTGGCCAAAGCATCGTCAATAGTTTCGTGCGAAAGGTGCGGTTCTTTCCTCAGTGCATTGATAATCAATACATCCAAGTTTTCCAGTTTCGCATATTCATTTTTCGGGATGATTTTCAAATCGGTGAGGTAAGCCAGATTACCTATCCGGTATCCGAAAACAGGTAAACGTCCGTGCATCAATCGGATGGGGATGATTTCTATTCCTTCTACAAGGAACGGTTTATTTTTTATTTCACACAAATTCAAATTCGGGACGCCGGGATATTTACGTTCCTTAAACACATAGGGGATGCGTTGCTGTATCCGGTTGGCCACGTAACTTTCGGCATACACGTTCACTGCCTCGTCCCGGCTGAAAATACGCAAATCGTCGAGTCCCCCCACATGATCGTAATGTTCGTGAGTAATCAGCACGGCGTCTAACCGTTCGATGGGATGTGTACGGAAAACGTCCAGCATTTGCATCCGGAAATCCGGGCCGCAATCGAGCAGGATATGACGTCCTTCCGTTTCAACAAGTGCAGAGGCGCGAAGACGATGGTCTTTGGTGTCCGGCGATGTACATACTTCACACCGGCAGCCGATTTCCGGATTGCCCGTAGATGTTCCTGTGCCTAAAAATCGTAATTTCATCCGATATAATTTACTTCCGGTTGCAACTCAATGGAAAATTTCTCTTTTACCGCCTGCCTGATTTCTTCTGCCAACCGGGCAATATCGTTGCCGGTTGCATTATTCCGGTTAATAATTACCAGCGGTTGCTGCTCGTGAACAGCCGCCCCGCCCACCGTTTTTCCTTTCAATCCGCATTGCTCGATCAGCCAAGCTGCCGGGATTTTAACCACTTCATTATCTACCGGATAATGCGGCATTTCGGGATAGTCTTTTTTCAAACTCCCGTAATGGGCAAGGCCGATATAGGGATTCGTAAAGAAACTTCCGGCATTTCCCGTCCTGTCGGGGTCGGGTAATTTCGTTTTACGGATAGCAATAATTGCGTTTCGGACAGTTGTCAGGTTTATTTCTTTTCCCGATAAATAATCCTTTATATTCCCATATTCCAGTTTGAATTGCGGCTTTTTGTTCAAGCGAAAAACGACATGGGTGATGTAGTACAGCCCCCGGTTTGCGCTATCTTTGAAAAAACTGTGCCGGTACGAAAAATGGCACTCTTCGTTGCCGAACACTTTTTTTTCGCCGGTTTGCAGTGAAAAGGCATGAACTTCCTCTATCGAACCGGCGACTTCCGTTCCGTATGCGCCGATATTCTGAACCGCGCTTGCGCCTACTTCGCCGGGAATTAGCGACAGGTTTTCGATTCCTCCCCAGCCGTTATTGACACAAAAAGCGACCAGGTCGTCCCAAATCTCGGCGGCTCCCACTTTCAACCGGACGTAATCAACATCCTCTTCCTGAATCGCAATGCCCCGTATGCCGGAATGAACGATGACGCCGTCGTAATCGCCCAGAAACAGCAGATTGCTTCCCTGTCCGATATGCCAAAAGGGTTGGGAAAAGAAATATTCGTCGTGGAGGAGTTGTTGTAAATCCGTTTCGTTGGCGTATTCCACAAACCAACGGGTCTTTACATTGAGCCGGAAAGTATTGTATTTCAACAGAGAATAATTTTGTTCGATTCGCATAAAAAGAAATATTGTTCCAAATAATAACGGACAAAGATAAAGATTTTTGCGGAATATTTGTTAAACTAAAAGCTAAAAACTAAAAACTAAAAGCGGCGCGAAGCGGCAGTAAATAAACGTCGCCTTGCGCCACTTTTAGTTTTTAGTTTTTATTCTGTCGCTACGCAACGCACGGAGAACCCCTCGTGCCGGTTGAGGTTGTTGGTGGCGCTGTAAACAGCAGGTGCATTTTTGTTGAAGCTCAGGTATTGCGGATTGGAACCATTACTGCTCCAGTATAGGCCCTGGCGACCACGGGCGGTCAACGCGCCACCCATATCCCTGGAACCAGCGGCTGGAAGGTAGAGGTAATCGCCAAGCTTCAGCACGTTATTAATATTACCGTCGTTCCAACCGTTGGATCCGGTAATAACAACACCGTCAACATAGTGCTTCTGTGCATTGTTGTTTGTGTTGATTACTGCACTCCATTTAGCCAGCGTTGGCAGTCGCCAGCCGGAAGGACAGGGATTACGGGAAATAGTCCAATCCTGAGAATCGTTCTGAAAATCTTTCGCTTGCCACTCAGCAGGATTTGAATAACTGTCATTAGTTAAAGTATTCTCCAAAGAAGCAGTAGAAGCGCCAAACTTATACCAGTCGCCATGATATTCACGGAAATTAGAAGAAGTAATGCCCATAAGATCAGCGTCGGAACGAATATCATAATCAGCTCCCAAGTTATGGCACAGGAAAGTCAGCCATTGCGTAGCGCTTATTTTTGCAGGACATCCGCACTCAGCATCCTGAACCTTTATACTTTTATACGCCACCTTCGTATCGCCGGAATTATTCTTATAGCTGACCAGCAATTGTAGCTGAACAGGGGCGTTATTGGCAATTACCCTGTCCTTCACATCAGACACAAACGTAACCGTAAAAGAAACAGAACCGCTACCGGTAGCGTAAGTAACCGCAGGCTGGGTAACGCTCGCAACAATACCGCCGGGATTTAATACCGTCAAATCACGGAAATCGTTTGTATAAGTAAACGTGTAATTCTTTGTAAGACCGCCGGCAAAACCGTCCATCCGGGAATCATAAAACGCCTGAGTTTGGCTGGAGGGTTTCGGCCCTTTCACATCATAGCAGAAATCCCCGGTAACAGCGTAATTCGCATCCAGATAAGGAGTGGGCGGAACGCCGGCAGCGATTATTACAATAGTCGTGTCTTTCTCAACAGGAGCAGTCGTATAGCGGTTCGTTACCTCAACCTTTACCTTGTAAGTCCCTGTGGGAGAAAAAGGAGTTGTTAAGGACGAAGCCGTTTGCAGTGGAATAAGCGTATAGTTATTATCGTCGGCGCCGGTCTTATACCACTTGTAAGTCTCGCCCTGCGAACAAAAGGCGCTTGCGCCGGTCGAAACCGCAAAAGTAACATCATCGTCCACTTTGGCAAAAGGCGGTCCCGTCAGCGTCAGGAGCGCCGAAGTGCGCGGTGGAGAAGTGCGACAGGTGTACGACTCAATTTCTTCCATTCTCATTTTTTGAAAACCCAGTAGCGCTGTAATACATAGTGTCTGTCCGAAAAGGCCTATTTTTTTGAAAATTCTCAGATAAATATTCTCCATTGCAAATGTTAATATTTGATCGCCCGGCATTTATTTTAACATTTAGATATGTTTTTTATTG
>JAISNS010000011.1 GCA_031276105.1 Dysgonamonadaceae bacterium | reverse complement strand
AAATTTATTCACGTATGAAACATCTATGCGCTCGTTTATTCGTCATTCGTCACTTGTCACTTGTCACTTGTTTACTCGTCAACTCGTTTGCGTCGCTGTCTGCGCAAACCGGTTTTCCCGCTTTATGGGAACAGACAAAGCAGTTGGAAGAACAGTCGCTTCCCCAGTCGGCCTTGGAAGTCGTCGATCGGATTTACCGCGAAGCGAAGAAAGAAGGAAACAGCCCCGAATTGATTAAATCGCTGATTCATAAAATTAAATATGAAACAAGCATCGACCGCGATAAATTGCCGGACAATATCCGCGAAATGGAAACGCTTGCCCGGGAAAGCGGCAACAAAGCGGAGCAGTCGATACTCTACTCGCTCTTGGCCGAACTGTACGGCAAGTATTATCAATCCAATTTATACAAAATCGGCCAACGAACCGCGCTCGCTCCCCCTCTCTCCGACGAAGAGGATTTGGGCGACTTCCGCGAATGGCCGGCTAACTTTTTTATCCGAACGATAGCCCGTTACGTGAACCTGTCGCTGGCGCCTGCCGAAGAATTGCAGAACATAAACGCCTTGGATTATAAAGGGATATTGACCGAAGGCGAAACCTCGCGAAATTTGCGCCCGACGCTGTACGACTTTCTGGCGCATCGCGGCATTGAACTGTTGAAACCGTTTGCTCGCGACGGCTTTGTTCCGCAAATCGTCCGCTTATATCAAGATTTATCGGCTTTTCACTTGCATAAACAGGGCGACCGGTCGTTTGCCTTACTGATGCTCGACTTGGAACGGCTGGAATTTATCCGGAGCAATACTTCGTCCGGCGAAGCGGATACGGCCTATCTCGAAGCGCTTCAACGCTTAAAAAAACAGTACGCCGCCTACGATTTCTGTGCGGAAATTTTCCATAACGAAGCGCGCTATTATGCTGCGCTCAACGTTCCGCACACTTACAGCGGGGAAGAAAAAGAGCGCGCCGAAAAGCAAGAAGCGAACATGCGGAAAATCTACGAACTCTGTACGGAGGGAATTACGAAATATCCCGGCTACGAACGAATCGGGCTGTTAAAAAACACGCTCAACGAAATTACGCAGGGCGATTGGGAAGTTCAGTCCGCCAACGCCGTCTATCCCGGCGAAAATCCGAAATTAAGTATCCATTACCGGAATGTCGGGCAGTTGACCGTCGAAATCTATCGGAACAAGGCGCCGCTTTCGATTTACACATACCACTTAAACGTCCGCTATCCGTATCTTTATTCCGATACGGTGATAACGCTTCCCGTCGTGGAACCCGGATACTACGAATACGTCGTTTACGACTATTCATCAAAGGAAGAGCCGGAGAGAGTCGGTTTTTCCGTCAGCCGGCTGGCAACGGTTGCAAAAGCGGTAAACGGCCAAAGGGAGTTTCTGGTCGTCGACCGCCGGAGCGGAAAGCCCGTCGAAGGCGCCCGTATTCAATTTTATCAACGGAAAAACAATCGCACGGAATTAATCGAAAGCGAAACGGTTACTACCGGCAAGCTGGGGCTGGCTATCGCAAATAATAACAAAGACGTTACCTTTTATCAGGTTTCGTCGGGCAATGATACGGCGTTGATTACTTCGCCCGTTCCCTGGATTTCGTCTTACCGGCCGGAAACGAAAAACGCCCGTACTTTGTCGCTCTTTACCGACCGGAGTATTTACCGCCCCGGACAAACCGTCCGCTTCAAGGGAATTGCGTACACGATGAAAGCAAACGATCCGGAATTGATTTCCCGGCAAAAATATACCGTTGCGCTACACGACGCCAACGGGAAAGAGGTTGCAAGCAACGATTTTATAACGAATGAATTTGGTTCCATTGCCGGAGAATTTGTTTTACCGCAAGGCGTATTGAACGGGAATTTCTCCATCCGATCGAACGACAACGCCCGTTATTCGTTCCGGGTGGAAGAATACAAACGCCCTTCATTCGATATTTTGTTCGATAAAAATGAAACCGCTTACCGCTTGGGCAACGAAGTAACGGTAAAAGGAAACGCGAAAACATTTTCGGGCGTAAATTTGCAAACGACAACGATCCGCTACCGCGTTACCCGGCAGGCTCACCGCCTGTTTCGCTGGAACCGGCAGGAGCCGCAACAGGTTGCTGAAGGCGCCGTGCAAACCGGCGAAGACGGACGCTTTGAAATCGCGTTTACCGCCGAAAAAGCGTTTGAAGATAAAAACCGCGCCATGACTTATACCTTTACGGTTGAAGCGACGATAACCGGCGCGAACGGGGAAACGCAAACCGCGCAAACGTCCGTCCATATCGGCGATAAATCTATGCTATTGAGCATGGAAGGATTGGACGAAGTCGTGGACAAAGACCGCTTGCCCACTCTCCGGATAAAGGCGTTGAACTTAAGCGGCAATCCCGTTCCGGTTCGCGGAACTTACCGGATTTACAGCTTGAAAACCGTTGTAAACGATACATTCGATTGGAAAGACGATGACTGGCAGCCGGATAAATTGATTGGTTCGGAACATTTCGATACCGGGAAAGACTTGGATATTTCCCCATTGAAAACCTTGCCTTCGGGAAGATACCGCATTTGCCTCTCTCCGGAAGGTGATGCGGAAGAAACGACGGTCAATTTCACGCTGTCGTCGGTCAACGACCGCCGTCCGCCGGTTCCGGTTTACGAATGGCTGATGACCCCCAAAACGACTTGCGCCGAAGGCGAAAAAGCGGAAATTATTTACGGCTCATCGGCAAAAAAGGTCTATGTGCTTTACGAAATTTTTCAAAACGACCGGAAATTATCGGCGTCGCGCTTCGTGCTGAACAACGAAAACCGGAAAATCGAAATTCCTTTCCTCCAATCGTATGGCGACGGGATTACGGCGTCTTTTACCTTTATCAAAGACAGCCGGGTTTTTACGCGAAGCGTGAATATTTACAGGAAACAGCCGGATAAAAAGTTGCATTTGAAAATGGAAGTCTTCCGCGACCGTTTGCTGCCCGGACAAGAGGAAGAATGGAAAATCTCCGTCAAAGACGGACAGAACAATCCGGTATCGGCCGAAATACTCGCCGGAATGTACGATGCTTCGCTGGATAAAATCAACCGCCATTCATGGTATTTCAATCCCGAAAAGCCGGTTCGCCTGTCGGCTCCTTATCTGCACAACGGGAATGAATTTACGTCGTCATTTGCCCACATGGAATTTCCGTTGGAAAACCATTCCGTTCCGGCATTGCAATTCGACGCTTTCAACTGGTTTGGCTGGCATATAAGCGACGAAATGATTGTCGTTTTTGCAAGGGGAACACGAAGCAAAGCGCTTTTCACCGGCGCGGCTTCCGTTGCCGAGGTTGCCGAGGTTGCTGTGGCCGACAATGCGCTTACCGACGAATCCCTGCCGCTTCCGGAAGAAACTCCGCCCGTTCAACTCCGTCAAAACTTCGATGAGACAGCGTTTTTTTATCCCCAACTGAAAACCAATGCCGAAGGCGAAACGCTCCTTTCGTTTACGGTTCCGGAAAGCAATACGACATGGAAACTGATGGGATTGGCGCACACAAAAGACTTGAAATACGGACAAATCATAGAGCAGGCCATTGCGCAAAAGCAACTGATGATTACCCCAAATATTCCCCGTTTTTTCAGGGAAGGCGATCAAACAACGATTGCATCGAAGATTTCCAACTTGTCGGACAAGCCCGTAAGCGGCATTATCAGCATCGAATGTTTCGATCCGGCAACAAACCGTCCGGCGATTACGATTGCCGGAAATTCAAAAGACTTCACGGTGGAAGCCGGCCAAACAACGGATGTTTCGTGGACATTCGACCTGCCGGCGGGTGTCGGCCCGACGGCTTTGAAAATCGTTGCCCGTTCCGAAACGTTCAGCGACGGCGAACAGCATCTGATTCCGACGCTTCCCAACCGGATGCAGGTAACCGAAAGCCTTCCGTTAAACATCCGGGGAGGGCAAACAAAAACATTTACAATGAAGGAAAACAATTCTTCCACACAGGAAAATTACCGCTTAACCCTCGAATTTGCAAGCAATCCGGCATGGTATGCCGTGCAGGCGCTCCCGGCGTTAACGGATCCGCAGTCCGACCATGTATTATCGTGGTTTGCCGCCTTCTACGCAAATACATGGGCGACACGGATAGCCGGCAGTTCGCCGAAAATCAAACAAATCATCGACGTTTGGGACAAAGAAACGTTGCGCTCCAATCTTGAGAAAAACAGCGAACTGAAAGCCGTTTTGCCGGAAGAAACGCCTTGGCTATCGGAAGCGCGCGACGAAACGGAACAAAAACAGCGTTTGGCGCTTTTGTTCGACATCAATCGCAGTCGCTATTTGAACCGGCAAGCCATCGAAAAACTGCAATCGTTCCAAACGGAAGAAGGCGGCTGGGCATGGTTCAAAGGAATGAATGCGAGCGTTCCTATCACACAATGGATTCTTTACGGATTAAAAGATATGGAGGGAACGGACAACGTGAAAGCGAATGCGATCCGTTTTATCGACCGGAAATTCAGGCAGCATTTTGAAGATTTCAAGAAATACAATTCCGGGTGGAAAACGGCAAAAACCATTTCGACTTACGAACTGGAATATTTGCTGGTTCGTTCGCTTTACCGGGATATTCCGTTGGGAGAAACGGAAGAATCCGTCCGGTTTTATACCGCTTTGACCGAAAAGTACCGGGCAAACATTTCCACCCTTTACAACCGGGCGATTGCCGCCATCGTTTTGCAAAGAAACGGAAACACAGCAATTGCCCGTTCCATTGTGCAATCGCTCCGCGAACACGCGACCCGCAAACCGGATTTGGGTATGTTTTGGGCGAACAACACCACGCAAGCGTTCTTTTTCCAAAGCGCCACCTGCATCCATTCGTTTATCATGGAAGCTTTCCGGGAAACCGGCGCCAACCCGGACGAAATGGACGAAATGAAACTGTGGCTACTGAAACAAAAACAAACGCAGCAATGGGAAAGTACGCCGGCAACCGTAAACGCAATCCGGATATTGCTGGAAAGCGGCACGAATTGGCTCGAAAGCGAAGGAAAAACCACTATCCAATGGGGGCAGGAAGCCGTAACGCAACAGGAAGAAGCGGGAACCGGCTACATCAAAATCGTGCGCGACGCCCCGTCTATTACGCCGGACATGAACCGGGTAACAATCACGAAAGAAGACGCCGCGCCCGGCTGGGGAGCTTTGTACCGGCAATATTTCGAAGACTTGGATAAAATTGCATCTGCAACGACAGAATTAAACGTAGAAAAGTCGCTTTTCGTTGAGAAAACGACCCCTGCGGGAAAAGCATTATTCCCTGTCGCGGAAGACCGTCCGCTTCGAGTGGGCGACAAAGTCGTTGTCCGTCTGACCGTCCGCACCGATCGGGATATGGAATATGTGCATTTGAAAGATATGCGGGCTGCCTGCTTCGAACCGGTAGAACAATTGTCGGGAATCCGTTGGGCGCAATCGACGGTTTATTATCAAACGGCAAGCGATGCCGCCATGAATTTCTATTTCGACCATCTTCCGAAAGGCGTTTACGTTTTCGAATACCCGCTGTACGTAAATGCTTCCGGCAACTATTCGAACGGAATCACTACGATTCAATGCCTCTATGCACCGGAATTTGTATCGCATACGACAGGAGAAAGAGTTGTGAGTTATTAAGTTATGAGTGCTTCGCTTCCTGCCGGAGCGCTTCCATTTCCGGCAGTTTCATTTCTTTTAATGATATATTTTATGATTTCCACCAGGAAAAATTGTCTGAAATAATCATTTCCGTTTTTTCCAGATGATGGGTTGTTTTCATTGGAATCGTTCTGTAAGGAAGATGGTATAGTTCGGCCAGTTTTTGTATTTCGTCTGTGTTATCATACGTCAGCATGAATTTGCCTTTCAGTTTGGATGTCAGCGCAAAAAGTTGTTCATGGTCTATATCCGAATGATTGTAAAGCCTTTTACCGGCAATGGTATAAGGGGGGTCAATAAAAAAATAAAAATCCCGGTTATCCCTGTTTTGCTCTAAAATATCAAAGGCATCCCCGGTTATGAACTTGATTTTTTGTTTTACATGCCCAATCGCGACAATTCTGTCGTGTAATGTTTTGGGATACCAGCGAGAAGCTATTCCTTTCCCGTTTTCTCCGTTTTTAATCATGCCCGAACCCTTAGCCAAAATACCGCCGTGGAAAATGCGATTTCGGAGAATCGTACAAAATGCCACATCCTGTATCTGTTTGTCCGGCTTGTCTAATTCGGTTTTTATGTTGTCAACAGTCAGGTTATAAGAGAGTATCCTGTCGGCAAGCCATTGGTTTTTCCCATTCAAGATAACTTCCCAAACAGCAGCTATTTCTTCGTCTTTTTCAACCATTGTAATGTGAGTGGCCAAATTTTCAAATGCTGCGGTCAGACTTATAATGCCGCCTCCTGCAAATGGTTCAACCAGTTCTGCAACCGGTTTGCCGGTTTGCCTGAGCCATTGCCTGACAGTGGGGACAAGCCAGGTTTTTCCTCCCGGATAACGAAACGGACTTCGTTGTGGAACCGACGCCACATTGATAATCGCATTGTCTATATATTCTTCTCCGAACAAGTTTTTTTGATGGCTCATTCTACTACTGTATTTTCAAAATTGTCAATATCCAAGCGTTTGGCGTCCAACTTTTTTTGTAGCTGTCGCGTAAAATCCGTTAGCGACCCGGCTTCAAATCGGGCTATCTGTTCCAAGGCCATATCAAATTTTGTGTAAACAATTCTTTTTAAAGTCAGTTCCAACCGTGTTTCATTGCCAACAGGCTCTAAATCATAAAGTAAAAAAGCAAAATCCGCAACGGATTTTTCTACTTCCGGAAGTGGCGGCAAAGTATCATAAAAAGTGGTTTGTAGGGCAACGGCTTGCTTTTTGTTCCACTGTCTTAAAATGGAACCTTTGGCAATAATCTGTGGTATTAATCTTTTCCTCGACGAAGAAAGATAGTCCGGCTTGGGATATTTTAACGCCTGCGGCCAATGAAAGTCCGGCACAGGATTTTCCAAATAGGCATTGAAAGGGCCTGTTAAATTCCCTGAAATATAGACTGCCTGAACTTCTAAAGAACCAAAATCAATAATTCTACCTTTGTCGTCATAAGAAACTAAAACGTAATCAATGTTTCCGGCTGATTTTCCGGTTTTATCTTTTAGTTTTATTTCACCTAAATGTGTCCAATGGGTCGTTTCATTGAAAATAAATGCAGCCGTTTCACTCATTATTTTCCAATCTTCTCGAAAACGGATGGGACAAATAATCACCGCTTTGTCTTTATGATTTAAACTGCAAACTCCCAATGGTAATTCAATACTGTTTTTTGTACAGTTGGAGACAATGTTATTGAACGGACAAAGCTTATTTTTCAGATAACGCATTGCCCTGTCCGATTGATTTTGAA
>JAISNS010000003.1 GCA_031276105.1 Dysgonamonadaceae bacterium | reverse complement strand
GTGTGTGTGTGTGTGTGTGTGTGTGTGTGTGTGTGTGTGTACGCATAATTCCGTTAACTTCCAAGCGTTGGAAGTTAAGAATACATAATAAACTGTAAATTTCGGAAGCTGCCATATTTGTTATTGATGTTTTACAAAAACCGCTGCAAATGTAATTCAATAAATCAAATTATGCAAATGTTTTTGAAAAAAGTTGACGTGTGACGAGAGATGCAGGGTGCACGACAAGAAACCTCATTCTTTCATTGCTTAATTATTCTGCTTTTTTTGCAAGAATTTGAAGAATGATAACGTCAGAGAATAATTAAAGAAACTTTCAATTAGAAATTAAGACTGATTCCGAATCCGGAATAATTAGTTCCGATTGTTAAAGATGTGTTGTTATCTCTGTTTTTGTATAGAGTTAAGGCTTTTTTCATCTTTCCTTCCCCGACATAACACATGAGTATTCCTATACCCATGGCAACGCCTCCTCCTGCAAGTAACAGTGTATTTCCTTTACCTCCTGCAAACCGTGTGCCAATATCGTATCCCAAACAAAACCCACCGGCGCTCCCCATTACGATACCTGTAAGGCTTAAATTTTTACCGGAATTAAACATGATTGCCAATCTTTCGTTATTCTCCATCAGCTTCTTTTTAAAAGCATCATACGAAACTTGTTGGTCTCCTACGTAGTAGTTGTAGTTCCACGTACCGCTCTTGAAAGTTAAATCTTCCGCTTGTTCTTGTGCAATAACAGCAAGCGGCGCTATCCATAATAAAAACGACAAAAAAAATGTTTTCATAAATGTTTGTATAAGTAGTTTTTAATTTATTGATTAAGAAAATAAAATACATTTATCTGTTTTTCGCGATCAATAATAACCGCTAAGCCTTCCGGTATGCAAATATAATCATATTCTCTTGTACTAAGGCATAGCCGGTTTTCTGAATATCCAATGAATATGAAATGAAAACTTTTGATAATTAAATGATTAATTCTTTTCGGACAGATACTAATCAATTCCTGTTGGTTTTTATTATTCTTATTATCCTTTTCATTTCTTCCACCGGATTTTGCGCTTGCAGGATGGTGGACGACAAGGCAATTCCCGATACGCCTGCGTCGAGAATAGCGGGTATATCGTCCGGCGTAATGCCGCCGATGGCCAGCACGGGCAACATAATTCCGTGTTCGCGGCAGTGCCGCATGATTTGGCGGTAACCGTCCAAACCAATAACCGGACTGAGGTTCTTTTTGGTAGTTGTGAACCGGAAAGGCCCCAGACCGATGTAATCCACGCCTTCGCTGTTCAGTCGCCGGATGTCGTCGAAAGTATTGGCTGTTCCGCCGATGATAAAGTCCTTACCCAATATTCGCCGGGCTTTTTGCGGCGGCATGTCCGTTTTTCCGAGGTGCACTCCTGTGGCGCAGATGTTGCGGCAAACTTCCACATGGTCGTCGATATAGAGTTCTGCGCCGTATTTATCGCAGCATTGTTTGGCAAGAAGGCCTGTCTTCTCCACTTCTTCGGGCGAAGCCTCTTTCATTCGCAACTGTATCCGCCGGCAGCCGCCAGCGAGAGCCATTTCTACCGATTGCAGGTAGTCGTAACGTTCCGTTTGGTGCGTAATAAACAACAGAGGGGGGAGGAAGCCGGATTGAAGCGCGTCGAAACGTTCCAATAAAGCGTCCGTTTCTTTGGTTTTCGGGAAATCGCCCCACAAAGCGCCTAAAACGGCAACGCCGCCAAACCCGTAAGCGATGGCCTGTGGAATGGTTTTCGGGGAAATACCTCCCAACGCAATCACTCGTTCGTTGATCAATCCCGAAACTTTCGCCGATAGCAACGTTTCGTGAGAAAAAGCGGGCAGGTAACCCGCTTTGGAAATGCTTTCGAATATCGGACTCAAGAAGGTATAGTCGAATTTAGCGGCGGCTTTCAGTTCCTCTAACGAGTGACAGGAACGACTGACAGACAATCCTTTCCGTTCAGGGGGGACAGCGTTACGCCAATTCAAATGCACGCCCTTCAATCGGAAGGTATCCAGAAGCGCAAAGCGGTCATGCAAGACAATACGCTCATGAAAGCGCCGATCGATTTGTTCCAGTAAATGCCGGATTTCCGCTTCGGTAGCAAACGGTTTACGAAGATGCAGGATGGTCATTCCCCGTTCAAACAGGAGGTTCAGAGCTTCGGCTTCACCCTCAAAAACCGTTTCGGCAGTAATTATAATCAGCGACATGGTTTTCATCCTCCCGATACGGCTTGAATCAACATCAACTCCAACCGGTCGGACAGGATTGTTTCCGCCCATTGGTCTTTCGGAATTACTTCGTAATTAATTGCTACGGCGACGCCCTCTTGCTTTAGTCCAAGGTTTTCGATGAAAGCCGCCAAAGAAACGCCTTCCGGCGCTTCGCAAGGTTTATCGTTTAGAATGATTGTCATAATTGGTTTTTTTGAATTGCCAAAGGTAATACAAATTTTTTACATTCGTTGACGGTCGTTTGGCAGGTAACGGGTGCGCCGTCATTCCGAAATCCACGAAATGCAATATTGCCCCGGTTTATTTTCCTGTTCGCTCAGTACCTTAAAATATCCTTTGATGCCGAGTTCTTTGCATGTTTGTTCAAAGTGACACAGGGCGATACCCATATCCGTCGCCGAGAAACCGCCTCCGCTTAGGGAAGCAATTTTATAAAAGTGCAACGTGCCTTCGTCCCAGACAACCCGCCACGGCTGCTTGTTATTCGCCGACGGCGCTAAACGAACCATGTCCAAAGGTTGCGCATAGATACCTGCTTTTTCTTCGGTGAGCGGAACGGTAAAATCCTTGTGAAAAAAGAGCGTACCGAAAGGTTTACG
>JAISNS010000191.1 GCA_031276105.1 Dysgonamonadaceae bacterium | reverse complement strand
AGCCGTTTTGATACTCCGAATATTTTATTTTACTTTGCACTATTATTCATAAAATTAGTTTAACAAGTTAAAGAAAATGACAGAGAAATTTAAATTAGCTGTTACAAACATGATTATGGTTTGGGCGATTGCTTATAGCCTATCCGCTACGGCTCAAATCAGCGAGGGAGGCCTTCCGCCCAGTTTCACATTCGAAGGTATTTCCTTACGAAGCGCTTCCGGTATCCATGAAGTTGCCGTTGATTTTGATGTAAACCGGCTTTTAAAAGAAGACGACGAAGCGGAAATGACGGGAATCCCACCCCGTTGCGCCACGATTATTCCGGTCTCCCTCAACGTTGAAAATAGCGGAAACCGGTCGACGCTTCCCGACGGCCAACATATATGGAATCTGGAAATTTATGCGCCGAAAGCGCTCGCCATCTTGTTGTATTACGATAAGTTTATTATTCCGGAAGGGGGTAAGTTATTTATTTACAATCCCGATCATTCCAAAATATTAGGCGCTTACACGCACCGTACCAATTCGAAAAAAGCGGAATTTGCTACCGAATTTGTGCCCGGCGACCGGATCATAC
This sequence comes from Dysgonamonadaceae bacterium, assembly GCA_031276105.1. Lineage (GTDB taxonomy): Bacteria > Bacteroidota > Bacteroidia > Bacteroidales > Azobacteroidaceae > Azobacteroides. The sequence goes on along the minus strand of JAISNS010000191.1, from coordinate 4,207 downwards.
TGGAATACGTTGCGCCGCTTTCCCCATCGGGCGAACTGGTTTTACCTCAGATTGAAATATCCGGTATTGCTTACGGTTACAACCATTTACGAGTTCCTGCCGGCAATGGTTTATGGCGTTCCCGTTGGGATTCCGAACCGTGTATGGTGAACGTGAACTGCCCCGAAGGCGACGACTGGCAAGACCAGAAAAAAGGGGTGGCAAGAATTGTTACGCCGGTGGGATATAATTCGGTAAGCCTGTGCAGCGGAACGCTTATCAATAACACTTCCGGCAATTTCGATCCGCTTTTTTTGAGTGCATACCACTGTTTCGACAACATGAGCGCCGCAACGTTGAATCAGTCGATTTACTATTTTAATTACGAATATCCCGCTTGTGTGAACCTGGAAACCGATCCGAATGTTCCTACGATGACGGGGGCGCAATTGCTGGTCGCATTAGCGATCGACGGAGAATCGGATGGAGCGCTTTTGCGTTTAAATGATTCTATTCCGGAAAATTACGACGTTTATTTCAATGGCTGGGACCGGCGAAACATTCCCCCCCAAAGCGGAGTTTGTATCCATCATCCGGGCGGAGATGTTAAAAAAATATCCACATTTACTTCCAAGGCAACTTCAATGACTTGGTACGGAGAAGGAACAATGGGCGCCGATAATGCTCACTGGAACGTATTTTTTTCGCCTACAACAACCGCGCACAGTGTAACTCAGGGCGGATCGTCCGGTTCGCCCCTGTTTAATGAAAACAAATTGATTACCGGCACATTGACCGGCGGGTCTTCTACCTGCCAATTTCCTTATGGACACAACATTTACGGCAAATTGTCGTACCATTGGAATCAAGGACTGCAAAAAATGAATCAATACCTCGACCCGGACAACACCGGCATGGAATATATTGAAGGAGTTTACCCGAATTATGCGGCGCCCCAAGCGAAATTTCGTACCAAACAAAAAGAAATATATGTAACCCAAAGCGTTGAGTTTATTAATGTTTCCACGAACGACAATACCTGGGAATGGCTGTTTGAAGGAGGAACGCCGAGCGTTTCCGTCGAAAAAAATCCACCTTTGGTCACGTTTAATCTTCCGGGGATTCATCCGGTTTCGCTGACCATCAATAAGGGAACGCCGGACGAAAAAACTTTTTCGCAGGAGATAGAAGTCGTTATAAAAGAATCGCTTTGTCCGGAAGAAATTACGACGGGCGACGTAATATCCAACAAAATTTCCCAATTTCCGTTAGGCGCTCTTCACCGGCAAACATTGAGTTCGTCCATTTACACGGCAGCGGAACTCGGATTGCCGCAAGGAGGAAAAATCAAAAAAATAGCATGGAATACCCAAATAGCCAATACCACGGAGCGCAGGCTTTGGGTATATTTAAAAGAAACCGGCGATTCGGCCTTCCCCGCCTCTGCTAAGTGGACCGACGAACTGGAAGGGGCGACATTAGTTTATGAAAACGCCGACACTTGGACGGACGGCTGGACAACAATCGCGCTGCCCGAAGAATACCGGTACGACGGTTCCAAAAACCTGAAAGTAATTGTCCGTACCATCGCGCCCGACGATGAGGGTACCAATTCGCGTTGCGCTTATTCCATTGCGTCCAACAAACACTTGCAATCCAGTTCTGCCTCGATCGGACTTCCGTCGGGCGGGGGAACAAGAGAATCGAAGCGTCCGGTTATCCGCTTGTCTGTCGACCGGTTTTGTGGAGCGGAACTGCCCAGCGCCGATTTTAAGATTGCGACATTTGCACCGGATGAATCCGCCGAAGTCCGGATTTGCGATACGATTCGGATGACCGATCTCTCCACCGGGCCGGCGGTCAACTGGGAGTGGCTGTTTCCGGGAGGAACGCCCGAAACAAGTACGGAAGCATCTCCGTCGGTTGTTTACAAACAGCCCGGAAATTATACGGTTACTCTGAATATTTCCAATCATTTGGGAACGAACAGCAAACAAAAAACAGTGACCGTAAACAGCAGAACGCCGATTGCCGCCTTTTCGTCTTCTTCGTCCGGTTTTACCACTTATCCTGATTACGGGCAATTCTTATCCCCCGAAGGCGGAACCGTCACTTTTACCGATAACTCCTTATATTATCCTACGGAATGGGAGTGGGAATTGAATGGAATCGAACCGGTTCTGGCGACGGAAAAAACAGTTACGGTAACTTATCCGCCCGGCGAAAACACTTATTCCGTTCAACTTACGGCCGTCAATACCGCCGGAAGCCATACCGAAACGATAGCAGATTACATCCAAACAGGCGGAACAGCCCGCATTTGGAATATTCCTTATGGCGACGAAGGGAAAACCTGCCACGAGCTTCCGGAAGGCGGGTATCTTACCGGTACAAATGCCGCTTATGCCATCCTTGCGGAAAAATTTACATCGCCGGCTACCGGAATCCTTTCGCAGGTAGATATATGGCTGAATGTTCTCAATGACAAACAGCTAAATTCACGGAGATACACAATTACCGTTTATAACGAAAAAGACGGCCTCCCCGGCGACAATCTGGGAAGCGTCACTATCCGTGGATTGGATGTTAACCGTTCCGGCTACACCGGCGCCGTTTTTGCCGCTCCGATAGCGGTAGAGGGGAATTTTTATGTAGAAATAAAAGGAATCGCGACCGTTAGTGCGACGGAAGTTGCCGTAGGAAGTTCCGAAAGTTCCGAACCGACGGTTTATGTGTACAAAAACAATGAATGGAAACCGCTTGAAGATTATGATCCGGAAAGGCGAAAAGTATCCATGAACATTGTGCCGACCTACACATACACTTCCGCTACGGATTGGACAAATCCGGCAAAAGAAGTCGAATCTGCGGTAAGCGTCTATCCGAATCCCGCTGATTCTTATCTGGCTGTTTCGAGTCGGCATCCGGTAAAAAAGATAATCGTCCGCGATATTCAAGGCCGCCGGATACATGAAATCAACCGGATGGAAAAAGAAACGGTCATACCGGTGTCCGGTTGGGGAAAAGGCATTTACATTGTGAACGTACAACTGGAAACCGAAAGCTGTAATTATAAGATTATCAAAAAATAACACAGAATAATACCGGAAAAACAGATGGCTGGAATTTATTTTCATATTCCTTTTTGTCGCTCACGGTGCATTTACTGCGATTTCTTTTCGTCCACATCCCTGAGTGAAAAAGAACTGTATATCGATTCCATTTGCAGGGAACTGCAAGACAGGAAAACGTATTTGCAAGGTCAGCCGATCCGTACCATTTATTTTGGGGGAGGAACGCCTTCGCAGTTATCGGCGCGTGATTTTGAAAAAATCTTTCAAATGATTAACCTCTGTTACCCGGAAGTTTATATTCGGGAAAAAGAAATCGAAGTCACGCTTGAAGCCAATCCCGACGATATAAACCGGGAGTATGTAACCATGCTTAAACAATTCCCGTTCAACCGGATCAGTTTAGGCGTCCAGAGTTTCAACGACAAAGAGTTGCACTTCCTGCATCGCCGTCACTCGGCGCTATCGGCGATCAATGCCGTCAAATGCCTGCAAAGAAACGGTTTCAACAATATCAGCATCGACTTGATGTACGGATTGCCGGGTCAAACCCAAGGCATTTGGGAAGAAAACCTGTCGCAGGCCATTGCCCTGAATGTTCAGCACATTTCGGCTTATCATTTGACTTACGAAGAAGAAACGCCGCTTTTCAAACTTTGGAAACAGGGAGAAGTTCAACCGGTAGAGGAAGAATTAAGCGTCCGCTTTTTTGAAGTACTGCTGCGGTCGCTGACCGGCGCCGGATTCGAGCATTACGAAATTTCCAATTTTGCCAAGCCGGGATACCGCTCTAAACACAATTCCGCTTATTGGAACGGGACGCATTATTTGGGCATCGGGGCTTCCGCCCATTCTTACGACGGTTTCAGCCGGCAATGGAATAAAAAAAGTCCGGGCGCCGACTACCTTACATTCCGTAGCGAAAGGGAAATCATTGATGCGAAAACCGCTTACAACGATTTTATCATCACCCGCCTGCGGAGAAAAGAAGGATTTGAACTTCCGGAACTGGCCTCTCTTTTCGGCGAAGAAAAAGAAGCGTATTGCCTGAAGCAGGCGCAACAATATATCGAAAACGAATCGCTGAAAATAACAGACGGACGATTGCAGTTGACTCAAAAAGGAATATTAACGTCGGACGGCATTATGAGCGCACT
>JAISNS010000182.1 GCA_031276105.1 Dysgonamonadaceae bacterium | reverse complement strand
CCCGCACACCCAGACGGTTTTGACGGTTGATACGTCGATTTCAAACAGCGTGACGCTCCGGGGTTGCGCCGGAAAACGCATCTCCTGGGGCGACGGACATCATGAAGAGGGAGCCGGCGCGTCAACCACGCACACGTATGGCGAAACGGGCGAATATCAGGTCGTCATCCATGATATTGGAGCTATTCCTGATAGTTTTATTCAAAATCAAACCAATGTTACCTCTGCCACGTTGCCGCCTTCGATAACGCACGTCGGCATTTTTGCTTTTGCTAATTGCCAAAATCTCGAAATGGAGGTTAATTTTCCGAACTTGGATACTTTGGGGTATAATGCATTCACGGGGTGCGGGAAGATAACCCGAGTCGTTTCGTTGGGGCAAATCACGTCGATCTCGTTTAACTCCGCGACCGGATCCATAGGTATGTTCGAAGGATGTGCTTCTCTGGTAGAGGTTAACCTGCCGGCTACATTAGTATCTATTGATAGGAACGCTTTCCGTTACTGCGCGGCGCTGACAACGGTTACGCTTTATGCAGCCACGCCGCCTTCCTTGAATAATACGAACGCTTTTCAGAGTAATGCCGCAAATAGAAAATTTTATGTGCCTTCCGGATGTTTATCGGCCTATCAAAGCGCAGCAGGTTGGAGCTTGTATGCTGAAAGTATGATCGAATTTTAATGGACAATTCGTTTTGGGTTTTGGGGACAATTCGTTTTGGCGAATATAGGAAGTTTTAGTTTGTACTGCCGGTTGTTGTGTTCGTAGCGTGCGTGGTATTTTTCTCCTGCACGGACTTTCAAATTAAACGTCCCCATTCCTTCGTGAAGCGTAGTAAATGTTGCCTGCAATTCGTCGTTGGAATCGAAAACGGAACCGGTTACGGCTATCGGTTTGCCTCCGGGCAGCAGGGCTTTGAAGGCGACGCGGTTGGTTTGTCCGGCAATCAGGTTTCCGCCTTCGGGATAGAAATTGATTTCCGGCACGTTCTTCGAACGGGATTTTGGGGGCTGTTTTTCTGCTTTTGCGGACGCGGGATTGGCGATGAACAGGGGGCGTGTATAAAACCAAAATTCGCCCCAGTTTTCCATGTAGCGCGTGTACGACCGTATCCGGTATTCGCCTTCGGGCAAGGCTTCGGGCAAGGTCAATGCTCCGTAGAACATTTTGTTTTCATCCATCCGGATTTGTTGCCGGACGACAACCGTGTCGGCCGGTGAAAGCAACTCCACATAAACGTAGCGGCTATACATCGCCGGCGTGAGAAAAGCGGCATTAATCAAAAAAGTACGGAAAAATACTTTTTCTCCGGCAATGTAATACGGCCGGTCGGTTTGCAGGTATATTTTCTCCTGCGGAAAAGCCAGTTGCTGTGCGAGCAGACGAACAATGGCTTTCGAAATGCTGTCGGAATGAGCCGCCGTTTGCGCAGACAGGGACAGGTTGCCGAATAGAAATAATAGGATGAATAAGTTTTTCATAATCGAAGTATTTTTTATGTCCACGAATTACACGAATTACACGAATTTTTTAGACCAAACATAATTCGTGTAATTCGTGTAATTCGTGGACAATTATTTATCTAAAAAAATTCGTGTAATTCAAAGAAAGTTTCCGTCCAAATCAAAATAAAACCATGTAGTGTTTTCGCAAACAAGAATAATTTTATTATATTTTGTATCAATAAAGAAATTTTCAAGATAAGTATATTCTCCAGGCCCATACCCCATCCTGTCAATGGCAAATAAAAAACGACCATTGATATCAAAACATAAAATATTTTTGCCTGATTGCTTCTGATTTAAAAGATAAATTTTGTCCTTAAACCGTTCTATTCTTTGAATTTCTAAACCAAATAAAGAAGAATCATTGGTTTCCGGAAATATCAGGTGATATTCTTTAAATAAATCCGTGAAATTGATTTTTTCCGGCGAATTGATATCTATGTATTCTATATCCGTAGATTCATTTTGTTTCTTCTCGCAAGCAAAAAGCAAAGCCATGCAAATTACTAAATAAACCAATTGTTTCATTTTCTTAATGATAATGTAAATATGAGACTGTCATATTTTTTCTGACAGTCTTATACGATTAATTTAAACTATTAACAACCCACATTTGTATAACTGCAACTTGAAGTTGAAGTTTTGTCACACCGTATCTCCGGCTGAAACAACGGCATAAGTCTTGCCTGTTCGGACGAGGTTCCACCTCTCAAACAGGCAGGTAGAACCTGCCGGGATAGAGGGGACGAGGTGAAACCTCACCCCAACAGCCTGAAATTTCCCGTTTTTATATTAAATTTATATACTCGTTCGCTTTCGTCTTCAATACCATAGATGATTTTTTCGTTAAAATCAATATGAATATCTCTTATATTTTTATCTAAGTGCAACTTCGCCACAGGATTTCCATCCCAGTCAATTACATGGATTTGAACAGGCTTGTTAGCGTCCTGAGAATGGTACAAAACAAATATCATCTGTTCGTTACAGACCGGATACGAAAAATAATATTCTTGAAAGTCTTCTTTTCCGGTATTCATTACATCCTGATATTTTACCGGTTTCTGATTTGTTGTAACCGAAATATTTTTGTCCGGATTATCCAAATTCAATATATCTATCTGATTAAATACTCCGGTTATACTCGCAATTTTGTTGCCACGGGGATGCAACACATCGGCAAGAGTTAGCATTTTATTCATTAAAGGATAAGTCACCGGATAATTATACAGGATAAATTCTTCACTCGAAATACTTTCTTTTTCCGGATTGTATTTTAAATAATACAACCCTTTGTTTACGTCGTAATCTTTTATCAAGAAGCAGGTATCGCTCAAATAAAAAACATTAAACGGATCGACTGTTTTTTTATAACTGTATATCTTTTCAATAATAAACGATCGGTCGTCAAATCCCTGTTCAATATTAATTTTTTTTACGTGTTTATTCATATAATCTTGAATCCATAAGCATGGATATTCTTTTTTAATTACCTGGAATCCGAGAAAATCTTTTGGCCCTTTTCCCTTGCGGAAAAATCTTCCCGAATATTGATAACCATCCGAATAAGCAGTGTAAACCTGCAAAAAGTAAGGTTGCCTGTAATTGATTAACATCAAATAAGAACCGAAAGTTTCCACTCTTGCAACTCCAATAGAATCCACATCAATTATTTCTCCGGATAAAAAATATTCCCCGGAAAAATCAATACACTTAACTGTTCCTCTAAAAAAATTCTTTGCCGCATTGTTTTCTTTGCAACAGGAAAACAAAACAAGCAGGGAAAAAAATCCTATATATTTCTTCATGCGTAAATAAACTTGAGTTCTATACCTCCGCAGGGACGAGGTAGAACCTCTTCCCCACCGGAGGCGAATCTATTTACCGGACGATAATTTTGTTTCGATTAACTATGTACATGCCTTTCGGCAGGGGAATAAATTCCGTTCCGCTCGTTTCTTTGGATTCGACCAATTGCCCGGTAACGGAATAAATCTTTACGGCTGTTCTTTCCAAAGCAATCACCTTTATGCCGTTCAGCGTACCGCAAACGCTTACCGGATTATTGACCGTTACCTTGCCGACAGCCGACGGCGCATCCAAACAAATCAGCCGGAAATTGTTGAAAATGCACCAGTCATTTTCTCTTTTTGTGCTTTTCGTTAAACCCAGATTCAGCGTATTATCTTCGACCCGTACCAGCAACCGGTTGGCATAATTGTTCTCGCTTTGGTCGAAGAGGTAATCGACAGCGCCCATTGTATTGGCAAATCCGTTGAGCGTACCGTTGCCCGAATACGGCGTGGAATACAGCGATTGCACAAAAACAGACCGGTCGTTGGCGAAAAACGTAGCGGACTGAGACTCGTTGGCATTTTCGTAACCGGCGCCTGCATCATTGGCGCCTGCGCGGTATAATGCCTGTACCCCAACAAGATAATGACCGTTTTCGAGATTATTCAGCGTTTGTGAAAAAGTGAACGTCGTATCCAAAAATTCAGCGCAACCATTTCCCACAGCCGTCGGCATAGTACCTGTCCAGCCCTGCGGCGTTTTAGTCGTAAAGTTATCCGGCGTAGCGATTACGCTCGTCTTATCGCTTCCGGAGGCGATGTTCGACGCCAGATAAGCCGCTGTCCGATCAAGCAATACCGTCCGCATCGAATCTTTTTGTTCAATGGAATGGGTGGAAGACGTTTCAGTCATCGCCAACGCTTCGTCGATCGTGTTATTCAGGACGGTTGACCCGATTAAACCGCTACCATAAACGGCTTGCGCCTGCTGGATGGCGTATTTCAATTTCCGGGTAGCTACCGCCGTACTTCGAGTGACGGTCAGTTGGAAATCCTTTTTGCCGCTGACCAAATACGGGTTCAGAAAGCAAGCCGTATAAGCGCCGGAGTCGGCAGGAAGTATATTGCTGATGCTTAATTCCCTGCCTGTTGCGGCTTTCCCTTGGGGAAGCGACCATGCCCAAGTACCCGTACCCGCCGCTGTGGGCGAAAACGTAAGGGAGCCGGTTTGAGAAGCGGTAATCGTGGAACCGTTTTGCCAGCTTCCCGATGAACCGACCCGGTAGCGGGGCGTAATAGCCGGCGGCGAGTATCCGTGTTCGCCCCGGATGATGTCCAGTTCGGCAACCGCGGCGTGATTTCCCGATACGGACACTAACCGGAAATACCTCGCCTGAGTGGGCGTGAAATAAACTTCGGAATAATAAGGCAGCCATGTACCTCCGGCCACCGTTTCCCAGTTTGTGGCGTCGAGACTGACTTGAAACAGAAATTCGCGAATCAAACCGCTGGTATTATCCAGCCGGGGAACGCAAAGAAATCCCGATACCGGATATTCCGCTTTCATATCGACGGCAATGCTGTGGGGCGCAACGGAGGCGTTGCCGCTGTATTTCGTATGCCATCGGGTATTCCTGTTGCCGTCGATAGCGTTGGTGGCGGGACTGTTTTCGCTGCTCGTTTCCTGGCTGCTGTACGAATGGATACTCCAGTTTGTTTTAGGCACAAAATAGCCGGTATTATCCGTTTCGCTCCATTTTCCGGTAGGAATATCGAGGTCGAAACATTGCCGGTAATTGAACGTGCAGGTATTTCCGCTGAATTGAATGGGAAACATAATGGTTTTCGATTCTGCCAGTCCCGGATCTTGCCAGCGGTCGCCCACGTAGATATAACTCGTCCCTTCCCGTCCCTGAATGGTGAGCACCGAAGCGGCTTGCGTATCGAAAGTGATACCGTTTCCGATGTTGGTTTGAGACGTCCAGCCGCTCGTGAGCGATGTAGAGTGCGAAATGGTTGCCTGATTGGGATCCCATCCCGTGCAGAGCGAAGAAATCAGGAAATAAGTGTTACCGATACGAACAATGGCGGGCGCTTCGCGCTGTTTACCGTTAAACGTACTTAACCGGTAGCTTTCAACCGGATACAGATAATCTTCCGACAGTTTGAAGAGGGTTAAATTCTGGTTTTCGTCGGTCGTGGAAACGAAATAAGCCGTACCGTCTTCATCGACAAACACATTGCAGTCGCGCGACTTGATGCCTAACGGGCGACCGCCGAACTGCAAGCTATAAAGACCGTTGACCGAGTCGCAGACAAAAGAGGCGGCTTCCGAAGACCCATAATTGTCGCCTTCGTAATGACACCATACCACATATTTGCCGGTGGCGGCGCAATAGAGCAATTTGGGGCGTTCGATAAAGCGGGCGCTGCTGTAGGCGGAAGGCGGAATGATTTTCCGTTCAAACGTCCACTGCACAAAGTCTTTGGAAGAATAGAGATTGACGCCCTGATTCCACGACGTGCGGTCTTCGCCAACCATATACCACGTATCGCCCGACTGTAAGAATCCTGCGCCGTGCGCCTGTACGCTGTTGCCGTTTTGGTCTTTCCTGAGAGCGCCATTGCGAATCGTTGTCCGGTTGGAAGGCCGTCCGTTGAGATAGGCCGTAAGAGCCGTATTCAGATTGTTGATAGCCGCCGGAATATCTTCGCCGGCCGGATTGGTGTAAATACCTTCCGCTACGGATATTGCATTCTGCAAGGCGGTTTTGTCCGGATAATCGGTTGTATTTAATGTTCGCTTTGCTTTAGCAATCTCGTTTTTCAACCGGGCATACGTTGTAAGTATTACCGATTCTGCCGTCAGGTTTTCAATGATGGAAGCAATCTGCGCCCGCTGGTCGGCGGGACTGTCGTAAGCGGCCTGCGCCTGCGCAAGAGCGGCTGTAAATGTCGTTTTATCGGGATATTCCGATGCGTTAAGTTTAGCGGTAAACTCGGTAATTGCCGTTTTCAACGCACTATAAGCGGCGGTAATTGCGTCGTATTCGTCAATTGCGACAGTCAGGGCAACGACTGCCGCTTCAACGGTTGCCGCCGGGTCGTTGCCCGACACGCTGTTGGCATTTGCCAGTGTGGTGCGATAATCTTCCAGGTTGTTATAGCCCGGAGCGTTTGTCGCGTTGTGGATAGCTGTTGTATCGGCAGTTGCCTCAAGCAAGGTACGGTTCAGGATTTGCATCCATCGTTCGGCGCTCAGGCTACATGCCTGCAACAGAAACCGTCCGTTGGCGTGACTGCTTGATTTATCGCAGTACAGCACGGAGTTGTTGGTCACGGCGTCCGACGCCAGATAACCGCTATTGGCAACCAGCATGAGCCGGAAAGAGGTGGCGCTTGTGCCGTCGTTCTTGATAACCCACTGCGAATTTTCGCCGTTAGCGGCAGTTTCAAACAAAGTATTCCATCCGCTGCTTGCGTCTTTGTTCAAATATTTTCCGTTCCCATTGACGATGCAATAAGTGTCGGGCTTTCCGTAAACGGGCGCAAAACGAAACACCTGCGCAAGGGCGCCGTCCGGCGATTGAACCACCGGCCGGTTGTTCGTATTTTCTCCCCATACCACATTATTACTTGCCGGCAGTTGCGCTACATTGTAATAATGACCCGCCGAGGGAATTACCTGTGCAAAGGCGGACGTTAAACCGGCAATCGCCCAAAGCGAGAGCAATAAAAAAAGATTTTTCTTCATGATGTAACAATAAATAGAATAAGTAAATAAATTAATTTCGGCAAAGATGAAAAATAGTCAGCCGGTTTTTGTTGAAAAATATTCCAAATAGAGGTAAATTTTGCCCGTGAAAGATATGGATGATAATATCGGGCTATTTTTCAACGTGCTATTTTACGCAAAGACGAGGTGGTTTTTTATGTCCACGAATTACACGAATTACACGAATTACACGAATTTTTTAGACCAAACATAATTCGTGTAATTCGTGGACAATTATTTATCTAAAAAAATTCGTGTAATTCGTGGACTTAATTCCTAAATTTCCTACTTGGGTTATCAATATCCCTTCTTTCGTTATCCCTTCGGCGCTGATATCTATTTTTTCACAAAAGGCGCTGTTATAAAAACGGATTTGCACACGACCATTAGCGTCCGTTTTTACATTGGGATTCCAGTACAATGTTCGGCTATGTTCAAAGCGGGCGGGAAGATAATCTTCCCTTTCGGGACGACCGCTATAAAAATCTTTCACTTCCGAATAACCTTCGAATATGGTTACTCGGTAATCCGGCTTTCGCCGGTAATAATGCAGCAGGCTGTGGCGTCCATACCGTTCCCTGTCTATTGCGGTTGAAAAATTGCCGGTAGAATCTACCACAGCCGTCCCTTCCATTTGCAAAATCAGATTTCCTTTGATGATATTGTTCACTTTCAGCGCATAACCATTGGGGAGGCACGAAGGAAGATTGAATTGATAGCTATTATCACCATCGTGGATTTTTACCGTATTCTTATTTTCGTCAGGCTTGTATTCAAATATGCCCATTCCTTCGTGAGCGCTAACAAACGATGCGATACTTTTGCCCTTTGAATCCAGTACTTCGCCGGTTATGTCTATCCCTGTTCCCCGTTCATTTGTGGCTTTGAAAGCAACCCTGCCATTCAATCCCTTTATGCTGTGACCGCCTTCGGGATAAAAATCCAGATTCACCCGCTTCTTCTTTGGGGCTTTTCCCCGTACCACAGGCAAAGTTAATCCCTTGATATTATTCTTTGTATCCATATCCGCCCCTGCGTAATCGCCCGATTTTTCCGGTTCGTTGAATACGGGAAAAACACGAGAAAACAGGGTAGCTGTTCCAAAATTAAGCATCATCTTCGTATATGCCCTGATTTCGTAAAAACCGGCATGGTAATCAGCATTAAATAGCGTCAGGTAAAATTCTCCGTGGCATTGTCCGTTTGTTATTTTCAGTTTTTTTGTTTCCAGGATTTTCCCTTTTGCATTAAGGAGTTCCACATACAGTACCCCGCTTGTCGTATCCGGCTGCAACGTCAGGCCGGCCGCTATATAGGCTTTAAACCAAATCGTTTCGCCCAGGTAATAGCCCGTATTGTCGAAATGAAGATATACCCTTTCTTGCGGATAAAGTTGGTTAAACGCCTGAATGTTTCGGATAAATCGTTTCATGGCATCTATAGGGAGGCTATCCTGTGCATAAAGCAAAACGGGTATCAACGGTATTATAAGGAGAATAAATATGTATTTCATGAATCTATCTCACCAACACCTTTTCGCGGTAAACCTGTCCGGAGGCGCTGACTGCCACCACATAAATTCCGGCAGGAAGCGTTATCGACGACAGCGCCGGAGCGTTTCTCTGCCGTCCGGCTAATCGTCCGCTTCTGTCGTATATGCGGATTTCGGCGGATTTCGGCAAAAAATGATGGACAACGGCGCATCCTTTTCCTCCGGAAATGTGCATAAGACCGGCTTTC
>JAISNS010000141.1 GCA_031276105.1 Dysgonamonadaceae bacterium | reverse complement strand
CAAATGGAAGACGAAGGAACGGGTAAAGCCGCGCTTCTTCCCTATATTCAACAAAATCCGAACAGTTCCAAATGGGGATTGAAAATATACAACCTCGTGGACAACGACTCCAATTTCATCAAGAAATTCATCCGTAAAATCGGCGAACCGCCCGTCATTTTCAGCAACAGCCTGATGAATCTTTCCGTAAACGAATTGACTATCGAACTGATAAACCGGGGATACCTCAACGCGGAAGTGTCGGCACAGGTAGATACGGCAAACAAAAAAGCGAGCGTCGTTTACTCGGTTGTCCACAACGAACCTTGCATCATCCTGAATTATACCAACGAAATACCGCAACGCTTATTGACGCGGCAACCCAACCGGCCGCTCACCCGGCAAAATATAATGAATATCGTTAAACGTATTTTCCGGCAAAAAAAAGATATTCCCGGCGACCACGAAACCTTCGATCAACGATGGGCGCTGATCGAAGAAGGCGATATTTTCGACATGAATGCCTTGGAAGCGGAACGGACGCGGGTCAGCGCCTTCCTCCGCAACCGGGGCTATTACACCATTACCCGCGACAACCTTCATTATCTGGCCGATACAACGCTGCAACCGAACCGGGTCGATTTGAAATTACGTCTCCTCGATACGCTGTCGGCAGTCCCCTACACGATAGCGCGAGTGAACGTTTACAGCGGCTACGACCCCCTCTTCAAGGAAGATTATCGAATCGTGGACTCCATGGATTACAAAGGAATCAACATCCATTATGATCCCCTCCACTTTTTACGTCCGGCGGTTATCCATGAAAAAATCAGGCTTCGTCCCGGCGATTTATTCCGGGAACGCCGGGGAGAAGCCATCCTCAGCCACTTCCGCGCGTTGGACTGTGTCGGCATGGCCGATTTGCAATACGTTCAGGGGAACTATCCCGATTCCACCCTGTTGGATTGTAATGTCTATCTGACGCCCGGCAATATCCATTCCCTTCAGGCGGGACTGGAAGGCACGAACAACGCCGGCGATATGGGCGTCGCGCTGGATGTAACCTACGGGCATCTCAACCTTTTTAACGGTTCGGAACTTTTCAACCTCAACCTCCGCTCTGCCTACGAGTTTGTCGGCGGAAGTTCGGGCGAAAACGGGATCAATCACAATTATTATGAGTTGAATATCCGTCCGTCGCTCACCTTCCCGAAATTCCATCTGCCCTTTATCGACGATTACGTGAACGAACGGTTCAGCTCGCAAACCCAGTACAGCCTGGGATACGCCATCCAAAAGCGTCCGACCTATACCCGCAACTTTTTTAATTTCAACTGGAAAATCCGCTGGACAGGCCATGCGCAGGAAATTACTCACAGCTTGAGTTTGCTGGAAATCAATTACATTTCCATGCCCTGGAAGTCAGACAAATTCCGTGACTACCTGAACTCCCAAATTGATCCGTTGACCCGGTACAGTTACGATGACATTTTTACGGCCGGCGTCGATTACAGTCTGATTTATACCAATGCCGCTATGGGGCGCATGTGGGAGCATCTCTACACCTTCCGTTTCAATGTGGAAACGTCGGGTAACGCTCTCTATGGCCTGTCGCGGGCAACCCGTGCCGGGAAAAACGAAGACGGTCAATACACCCTTTTGGGCAATCCGTTTGCTCAATACGTCAAAGGGGATTTCGATTTGGCGCACACCTTCCGTTTGGACACTAAAAACGTCCTGGCATTTCATGCCGGCATCGGAATGGCTTATCCTTACGGAAACTCCACGATACTTCCTTTTGAAAAGCGCTACTATGCCGGCGGCCCCAACAGCGTGCGGGGATGGAATACCCGTTACTTGGGTCCCGGTTCATACAATGAGGGACAAGCCGGCGACCCGACGACGCATGTTGGGGATATTTCCTTTATTGCGAGCGCCGAATACCGTTTCAAACTGCTGTCGTGGTTAGAACCGGCGCTTTTTGTCGATTGCGGGAATATCTGGACAATCAAAGAATATCCAAACCAATCCGGCGGTTATTTCCGGTGGAATACGTTTTATAAGGAGTTAGCGGTTGGCGCAGGATTCGGTTTGCGATTCGATTTGAATTTTCTCATCCTCCGGTTGGATGCCGGCACGAAAATCTATAATCCGGCCCACAGCGAAGGCAACCGCTGGGTGTTGTTTAAAGAACCGGTTTGGGGAAATTCGGCGGGGTACATCGCTATCGGGTATCCGTTCTAATCTTCGCCGGGGAAAGCGTTCCATTATAAAATCAAACAGGAGAAACGAATTAATTCCCGTTTCTCCTGCTTGTTTTTATCAAAATTACTTTATTAATCTTACTTTATCAAATCCACGCGCCCTTTGACTTCCGTCAATACCGCGCGCGCAATGGCCGGCGATACTTCTTCGTAGTGCGAGAACGACATCGTGCTTGTTGCACGACCGGATGTGATTGTTCGCAAAGCGGTTACGTAGCCGAACATTTCCGAAAGCGGCGCATGTGCCTTGACGATACGCGCACCGGTACGGCTGCTATCCATCCCTTCGATTTGTCCGCGGCGTTTGTTCAGGTCGCCGATGACGTCGCCCATGCTTTCTTCCGGCGTGATGACTTCGATTTTCATGATCGGCTCTTTCAGGACAGGGCCGGCTTTTTCGGCGGCGCTCTTGAATGCCTGAATAGCGCAAATCTCAAACGACAATTGATCGGAATCTACCGGGTGATAAGAGCCGTCGATAACGGTTACTTTCAATTTATCCAGCGCATAGCCTGCCAAAACTCCATTCTTCATGGCGCGTTGGAAACCTTTCTGAATCGGCGGAATAAATTCTTTCGGGATGTTACCGCCTTTCACTTCGTCGATGAATTGCAATTCGCCTTCAAAATCGGGATCTGCCGGTTCGACGCGAACAATCATATCGGCAAATTTACCGCGTCCACCGGTTTGTTTCTTATAAAGTTCGCGCAATTCCACCGCTTTGGTGATGGCTTCCTTGTAAGATACCTGCGGCCGTCCTTGATTACATTCTACTTTAAATTCGCGTTTCAAACGGTCGATGATGATTTCCAAATGGAGTTCGCCCATTCCCGAAATAACGGTTTGACCGGTTTCTTCGTCGGTTTTTACGGTGAATGTCGGATCTTCTTCGGCCAGTTTGCTTAGTCCAATTCCTAATTTATCCAAATCTTTTTGCGTTTTCGGCTCAACGGCAATTCCGATTACCGGAGCGGGGAAATCCATGGATTCCAACACAATCGGATGATTCTCGTCGCACAAGGTATCGCCGGTGCGAATGTCTTTGAAGCCTACTCCGGCGCCAATGTCGCCGCATCCGATAAATTCTTTCGGATTTTGCTTGTTGGAGTGCATTTGGAAGAGGCGGGAAATGCGTTCTTTTTTCCCCGAACGGGTATTATAAACGTAGGTACCGGCTTCCAATTCTCCCGAATACACGCGGAAGAAGCAAAGACGTCCTACATACGGGTCGGTGGCGATTTTGAAAGCCAATGCGCAGAAAGGCTCGTCGGCGCTCGGTTTGCGGGAAAGCGCTTTTTCGGAATCATCCGGATCGACTCCTTCGATAGCCGTTGTATCGACCGGACTGGGAAGATAAGCGCAAGCCGCATCCAAAAGCGGTTGTACGCCTTTGTTTTTGAAGGAAGAACCCAACAGCATCGGATTGATTTGCATGGATAATGTTCCTTTCCGGATGGCCGCCCGAATTTCGTCTTCGGTAATCGTGGACGGATCGTCGAAATATTTTTCCATTAACGCATCATCTACTTCTGCCAGCGTTTCCAGCATCTTATCGCGCCACTCTTGGGCTTCGCTCAGCAATTCCGCCGGAATTTCTTCCACCGAATAGTCGGCGCCCATCGTTTCGTCGTGCCAATAAAGGGCTTTCATGATGATCAAGTCCACAATTCCGCGGAATTTTTCTTCAGCCCCAATGGGAATCTGAACCGGACAGGGATTGGCTCCCAATGTTTCTTTTACTTGACGAACGACTTCAAAAAAGTTAGCGCCCGAACGGTCCATTTTATTGACATAACCGATTCGGGGTACGTTGTACCTGTCGGCTTGTCGCCAAACGGTTTCCGATTGCGGTTCTACGCCTCCTACGGCGCAGAAAGTAGCTACGGCTCCGTCCAAGATGCGAAGTGAACGTTCCACTTCCACCGTAAAATCCACGTGTCCCGGAGTGTCGATCAGATTGATTTTGTATGTATCACCTGCATATTTCCAGTTCGTAGTGGTGGCGGCGGAGGTAATGGTAATTCCGCGTTCCTGTTCCTGTTCCATCCAGTCCATCGTTGCGGCTCCGTCGTGGACTTCTCCGATTTTGTGGGTCAGTCCGGTATAAAAAAGGATGCGTTCGGACGTAGTTGTTTTGCCGGCGTCGATATGCGCCATAATACCGAGGTTTCGGGTATATTTCAGTTGTTGATCTGAACTTTTTGCCATTGTATTTTTTTTTTAAGAAACTGTCTAAAAAGCCTTTTTAAGAAGATTTGTCATTGCGGGATTGACCCGCAATCCCCCCCCGGATAGAGTTAAGAACTAAGAGTTAAGAGTTAAGCCGCTTCGCACAACTTTTAGTTTTTAACTTTTAGTTTTTAGTTTTTTCCGGAGATTGCGGGTCAAGCCCGCGATGACAAGTTCTGTCAAAAGGACTTTTTAGATAGTCTCATATTGTAATAAACTTTATTTTCTTGTTATCCGATAGTTAGGATTAAAACCGGAAGTGGGCGAATGCCCGGTTTGCTTCCGCCATACGGTGCATTTCTTCTTTCCTTTTGAATGCGCCGCCCTGATTGTTGAAAGCGTCAACGATTTCTGCCGATAATTTATCGGACATGGATTTTCCTCCTCTTTTGCGGGAGAAGGCAATCAGATTTTTCATTGAAACGGATTCTTTCCGGTCGGGACGGATTTCGGTGGGAACCTGAAATGTGGCGCCGCCAATCCGGCGGGATTTTACTTCAACAAGCGGGGTGATGTTGTCTAAAGCCTGTTTCCATATTTCGAGGGAGGACTTTTCTTCGTTCGGCAATTTAGCCTTTACTTTATCCAACGCCGTATAAAATATATGAAAGGCAATGCTTTTTTTGCCGTCATACATCAAATGGTTAACGAATTTTGTTACCTTTTGATCACCAAAGACCGGATCCGGCAGGATCTGTCTTTTCTTTGGTTTTGTTTTTCTCATTTTTCTAAAATTTTTTGTTTTTAAATCGGTTGTAAACTCTTTTGGTATCTTCAATAAATTCCACCGAATTTATTTACTCAACCTTTATAAACTAAAAGTTAATAACTAAAAACTAAAAGTTTGCGATTACTCTTTTTTAGTTTTTAATTTTTAGTTTTTAGTTTATTTTTTCTTGCCTCCTTTAACGGGAGCTGCGGGGGCTTTTCCTGCTTTAGGGCGTTTTGCGCCGTATTTGGATCGTCTTTGAGTACGTCCGTTTACGCCGGCGGTATCCAACGTTCCCCGTACAATGTGATAACGAACACCGGGAAGGTCTTTGACACGACCGCCTCTTACCAATACGATGGAGTGTTCCTGCAAGTTATGACCTTCTCCCGGAATGTAAGCATTCACTTCTTTCGAGCTGGTCAGACGGACACGCGCTACTTTGCGCATGGCAGAATTGGGTTTCTTCGGCGTAGTAGTGTAAACCCGCACGCATACGCCACGCCGTTGAGGACATGAATCCAATGCGGGAGATTTTCCCTTTTCAACCAAAGCTACCCTTCCTTTTCTTACTAATTGCTGAATTGTAGGCATTTTAAATTCTTAAATTCTTTGTTTTTTATTAATAATTTCATTTTGAATATAAAAACGGGCTGCAAATTTAGATATAATATTTGAAAAAACAATGAGTTATTTCAAAAAAAATCTTTTATTTGCGGAAAAACGGTGCAAAGATATGATTTCTAAAAATATAAACCAACTATTTTGAGCGAAAATTACACGGGGAAAATGGCGGTTTACTCCGCTTAAATTTACCCCGCGTGCAAAAATCTTTTACCTTTATTGTATGGCCGTGATCCGGTATTTATCTTTTCCGGTAAAGACGATAACTGCCGCTTTCAAGTCGGGACGGTTTCCTAAGCGGTGGGAAGCGAGGTATTGTTCCACCTGCTTCTGTCCTTTCTTCTGCTGATCGGCAATTTCCGTTTCGCTTGCGTTTGTCTTGCAATACTTCAATTCCAAGACCCATTCGTATTTTATCTGAGGTAAGCGGGGGCTGCGTTGCAGGTAAATATCTGCCCGGCCGGGAACGGTTTCGTATTCGCTCATCGGGACATATACTTTGCTGATAAAAAGGTAAGCCAGCAGGAGGATTTGGATGTATTTTTCGTCGAACCGGCGCAAATCATAGTCCGACAGTTTGCTGAAAGCATTTTCGGAAATATAGGCAATAAGTTGTTCCAAATTGCCGTCCATCGCCAAAGCGTAAATCGCTTCATTCAGCGGACGCGCCTCGATGTTCAGGTCGGGCGACGTTTCTTCTACCAGCAACATGATGTATTCCCAATACAGCGTTTGAATGGAATAGTTGGGGATGCCGAGTTTTAATTGGAACAGATACGGTTTCTTAATGGTGAGTAAACCCATGTAGAAAAGCAGGGATATGAAATATCTTTCATCGTTCAACCGATCGACGGAGAATTTTTTCAGTACTTCCGCTACAATTTCACCTTCTTTCATGATGCGGATGAGCGTTGCCCGGTTGCTGTCGTTTTGGATGAGGCGGCGCAAGCGTCCGTAATCGGTTTTCAGGTTCAAATCGACGATGTCTTCGGGCGGTTTCCTAAATTCAAGTATTTGTCCCAAAAAATACAGTATCATAGCAGGGTTATAGACCCTGTTTTCCCCATCCTGATGAAACAGATAACCGTTGTAATAGGCCTGCATATCAATATTGATACAACTTTCGTCAACACCGGTTTCTTTCATCAGCCATTCTACTTCTTCCTGTGTGAATCCCATCATTTCGTTGTATCTCGGATTGAGCGTCAGTATTTGGGCGATGTTGTAGCCGCTGGTGAGGTCGTCGAGCATTACCGGAGAGATGCCCGTGATAAACGTGCGGTTGACAATAGATGATTTGGCGGCAATCTTTATCCGTTCGTAGAAATCGCGTACCAGACCGTTGGCGGCGACCATCGTTTTGTAGAAATCTTTGCCTTGACGGTTGCCCATAGCAATCAGGTCGTTGGCAAAATGATCGTATTCGTCGATGATAAAGAAGAGTTTTACCCGGTTTTGTTCCGCTACATAAAAAATCTTTTCCAGGGAGCGGATACCTTGATTTTCCTGTTCTATCTGATCGACATATTTATCTGCTCCGGGAAAAATATGCGAATAAATACAAAGGAAATTACAAACGGCGCTCTGCACGCAACTCGAAAAAGCAATCTTGAATCCTTCTTCGCTGGAGGTATCTAATCCTGAAAAGTCCAGTCTCAGCAGGGCATAGGAGTTTCTTTCCGGCGTGGGATGTTTGCCGATGTAGAGGTTTCCAAACAGTTGGTCGAAATTTTCCGCTTCATTGAGGTTATAATAATACCACAGCGTCATGAAAAACAGGCTTTTGCCGAACTTGCGCGGACGAATGAAAAAATGACTTTTGTTACTTTCTTTTTCCAGCATCTCAATGTAGCGCGTCTTATCGACGTAGGCATAATTCTCGGTGATAATACTTTTAAAATCGGAATTGCCGTAAGGCAAGCGCTTGTACGTTTTTGTTTCCATCTTCATAAATTTAATAAGGCGAAAGGAAAAAGGCGAAAGGTGCAAGAACGGCAAAGCCGTGTATTCCTTACCTTTTGCCTTTTACCTTTCGCTTTATATTTTATGCTTTGCCGGCCGAACCTAAAACATGCACAAGTTTATGTTTGTAAAGTTCTTTCAGCGATTCGCGGGCAGGGCCTAAATATTGGCGGGGATCGAACCATTCCGGATGTGTAGCGAAGGCTTCGCGGATAGCAGCCGTCATGGCCAGGCGACCGTCGGAGTCGATGTTGATTTTACAAACCGCCGATTTTGCCGCTTTGCGCAACTGGTCTTCGGGAATGCCGATCGCGTCTTTCAATTTGCCGCCGTACTGATTGATGATGGCCACCTGTTTTTGCGGAACGGAAGAAGAGCCGTGCAACACAATCGGAAATCCGGGTATTTTCTTCTCAATGGCTTCCAGAATGTCGAAACGCAAAGGGGGAGGAAGCAATACGCCGTCGGCGTTGCGCGTACATTGTTCGGGTTTGAACTTGTTTGCTCCGTGGGAAGTGCCGATAGAAATAGCCAACGAATCGACGCCGGTTTTCGATACGAAATCTTCTACTTCTTCCGGTTGCGTATAGGTATGATGCTCGGCAACCACATCGTCTTCAATGCCGGCCAAAACACCCAGTTCGCCTTCGACAGTAACGTCGTATTTGTGCGCATATTCAACCACTTGGCGGGTTAATTCCACATTTTTGTCGTACGGATGATGCGAACCGTCGATCATTACGGACGAAAAACCGTATTCGATACAGCTTTTGCACAGGTCGAACGTGTCGCCGTGATCCAGATGGAGAACGATAGGAATATTTTTTCCTAATTCTTTGGCATATTCTACCGCGCCTTGCGCAAGGTAGCGCAAAATCGTTTGGTTGGCGTATTTACGCGCTCCGCTCGAAACCTGAAGAATAACCGGCGAACTTTCTTCGACGCAAGCCTGAACGATAGCCTGCATTTGCTCCATGTTGTTGAAATTGAATGCAGGAATCGCATACTGCCCTTTAATGGCCTTCTTGAAAAGTTCGCGACTGTTTACTAAACCTAATTCTTTGTAACTTACCATTTTGTATAAATTTACTACGTTATTAAAACTAATGTTATTAAAAGAAGCTACAAAGATACGATTTTCGCTTAACATATTATTCGACCGCTATGGAAAAATTCGGTTTTATCGGCTAAATCGTTTTTGTGGCGACAATGGAACACGGATGACACGGATTAAGCGGATCACCACGGATTTTATACCAACAAGGGGTTGCAACCCCTTGTTACTATAAAAAATAAAGCGCCTGAAGCTACTTGACACAGCGCAGCGATAACCCGGCGCGGCGAGGGTTGTTGTCCTCCGGGCGGAAGAAGTTATTGTAAACGTCCGCCCTATTGGAGTAAGACGGGATAGTGGCAGTGGACGACCAATAGTGGCCGCTCGAACCCTGAAGGGTCGTAGAGTTACCGTCGGCCTCGCCACCAAGCAGCCAACCGTCTATAGCCTCAGAAACAGTAGCGACAGGCCTGCCGTATATAGAGTGGTTATCACCGGTACCACCGGAATAGTTGACAAAGTCATCCTCTGACGGAACCCTCCACGGAGAGGGGCACAAAACATCAGCATGGGTTACAACCATACACCACGTAAACCAAGAACCGTAATCATCTGTGTCATTAGTAGGGTCGGAACTGCTGACCTGATGATCGCGATAATCAGCTAAAGTAAAAGCGCCGGCAGCAAGAGCCGTCTTGGGTGCCCTGCCAACTATCTTCACAGGTGTGGATAATGTTATACCATTACGAGCGGTATATGCAGGAAGATTATCGTTTACAAATTTCACATTTGCCGGAGTAATAACACTACCACCATAAGAAAACAACGTTGTTCTGTCACAATCGGCAACAGAGCGAAGAACAACGCCGCTAACGGCCAAACGAGTAGTAGATGCGCAACCGGTAACAGAATTACGAGATTCGGCATAATAAGTTTTTGTAGCGCTTAATGTTTCGCTAAAGGAAGTGGTGCCGGTTTTTACTAAAGAACCACCGGTTTCAGCGGTATACCAGTCAATTGTACAATCGGGCGCAGGTGTGGCGCCAAACGTGAATGAGGTACCGGTAACGACGCCTGAAGTAGGATTAGTCGGCTTATCAGGTATGGCGCCAATCGCCACAGGTTCCGTACTGAAACGCGAAGGACTGCCGCACGAAGAATTCATCGCCTGTACGGAAATCGAACCGGCAGGATAAGCTCCAGCATTCCCGCTAATCGTAATCTTAGGGCCGTTAGAAGGGTTAGCCGCAGTCAAACCCGGGGGCAACGACCACTCATAACTCGTAGCGCCAAGTACAGGAGTTACTTCGGCAGTAAAATCGCTGATGTCGCATATCTTAGTCTTTGAAAAAGTAATCGGCCCGGGAGTAGGAGGAGCGCAGGGCTTTGCCCAATCATACCCATCCCAAACGAGAACGCCGACGCCGGTCGTTGCATTGGTGTTGTAAACAATCATTCCGGCAAGTTCCTGATTAGTGTCTTGTTGGGTGGAAATGCCCACAAACGTATTGGCGGGAATAACGCTCAGATCCGTAAGATCGACATTGGAGAGTACCAGACCGCCGGGGGTACTACTGTTCAAATCCAGCAAGGCGCCGGCTTTAGGAGTAGTTAGACCGCCGATAGTTACTTGGGAACGCAAATTAACGCTCAAAACAAGCGCTAACGATAGTAATACTAAAACCTTTTTTTTCATTGTAATTGTTGTTTATAATTTATAATACTTATTTCCTAATTTCCGCACGTTAAAACGCGCGGTTAATAAAGTGTCGCCCCTGCGGGGCTGGGCGACGAGAGAGGTTTGCCGCAACCGGAAGCTGAAGCATCCGGTTAATAGAGTGTC
>JAISNS010000101.1 GCA_031276105.1 Dysgonamonadaceae bacterium | reverse complement strand
GGGCACTTTTAATTATAACAAAAAACCTTATCTTTATAAAGATAAATGCCTTGCAGTAATTGCAGGGCATTATTTTTATACATATCTTTGCGCCTGTATAAATCATTTGTTCATAAATTTGTTCATGAAAATAAATTTTTTTCCACTCAACAAAAGCAAGGATAAAACCAGTATCCAGGCGATTATTCGTTATAAAGGGCAGCGATATACCATTTCTGTCGGGGAAAGTATCTTGACAAAATACTGGAATGCCAAAACGCATCGTTGCCGGCTTACACGAGAATATCCGGAGGCGCCTTACATCAATCAGCGTTTGGATGAATGGCAGGATTTGATAAAAGAGATTTTCAATGAACTGGATTTGCTTGTTGTGCCGACCAACAAAATGATTCAGGAGGCTGTAAAGCGAAAAATTCATGAACGAAATCAGGAACAGGGTGGCGTATTAAAGGAAGCAAAAGAGCGTCAATACCTTGTGCCATTTGCAATTAAATTTACTGATGAAGCCATTCGTGCGAAGGAAACGAAAAAAAGATACATGACCGTCATCAATAAATTGAAAGATTTTGAAAATCAGTTTCATACAAAACTTCGATTCATTGACATTGACATCCGTTTTTATAATCAGTTCAAAAAATGGTTGCTGGAACAGAGCTACGTAAAAGCCGGTAGAAATTACCGGTACAGTAAAAATTATACCGGTACGATGTTTAAAAATATCAAAACGTTTATGAATGAAGCCAAAAAGGCGAAACTGCACACCTTCGACGGTTACGAACATACGGATTTCAAAGTCGAAAGCGAAGATACGGACGCAATTTACCTGAATATGAACGAAATTGAAAAGATTTACAAACTTGAATTTACCGAATCATTCCTGATTCAAAACGGGTACGACTCCCGTCCGCAAAATTTGAAACGTGCGACAAGTTCCCTGCTGGAGGAACGCGACCGCTTCCTGATCGGATGCTTTACTGCCTTACGTCACTCCGATTATTCGCGTCTCGAAACGCTCCATTTTCGTGAAAATTTAATCACAATATGGACAAAAAAGAAAGATAAAAAGGTGTATATTCCGATGCATCACCTTTTACGAAAAATTTTGGAACGCCGTAACAACGTTTTGCCGGCGCCCATTTCCGACCAGAAACACAATGCGCAAATCAAAGAAATAGGAAAATTAGCAGGAATTGATGAAGAAGTTCTTTTGACAAAAACCCGCGGCGGAAAAAGGGAAAATATCACCGGAAAGAAATATGAATTTATCACAACTCACACCGCCCGCCGTTCGGGGGCAAGCAATATGTATCTTGCAGGAATTGACATCAAATACATTCAGGAAATTTTGGGACATTCAAAAATGGAGCAGACAATCAAATACATAAAAGTAGCCGCAGAAGAAAACGCCAAGCGTTTGCAGAATCACCCCTATTTTACCGGCGAAGCGTTCCAAATTTAATCCATCACCTGGAAAAACTTTCCTTCGATAACCGGATGCATTCCTTTGGGATTGATTGTATATTTGAGTTCTACGCAGACAAATTCTTTGTTATTGATAACAAAAATAGCTTTCGTGTCCGGGATTGTGTTATGAATGAATTTGAAAGTATATTCCCGGGTGGTGTCGATATTGATTGTATTTTCATATAACGACTGCAGGCCGTATTTTCCTCTTAACCGGAGGCTGAATTGATGATTGAATCCTTCTTTTGTTTTGTAGAAATCCGCTTCAAAACAGTCCACATGAGCCGCTTTAAAATAAAGCCATCGGTTGGAGTAATCACTTTCATCTCCCGGTTGATAAGAGCGTATGGTAGCGTCGAAAGCAAGCATCAATTGATTGTTTTCAGAATTGTTCATACCCTCTTCTATTGCCGTTTGAATGTCGTAAAATTCTTCGGTGTAGGTTCCGGTTGTGATTACCGGCATTTGGGTACGCAATGAAAACTCATAGGTTCCTAAAGCATATACGTCAATATCAACCGTTTTTATTGGAGCCGGCGTGATTTTCAATTCGATATCAATCTCATCCGAATCGGGATTATTCCGGATCGGCGCAAACAGATTTACTTTTTGGGGATAAAAGGTTTTAGTTCCATTTTCGCTTTCTTCTTCATAACAGATGTATTGCGTATCCGATTCTTTGGAATAAAACAGTTTTCTTTTCAACAAATCTTTGTTGCTTTCATTATTTATAGCCGCCAGTATTTCGTTAAAGTTTTCCTTTTCGTCAACAACGTTTCCGGCGATCACATCCAATATTTCCGGATCAATGTTTTGAAGATCAAAATAATCATCTGAAGGCAGAGAATAGCCGATGTTAGCTATTGAATAACCGTTTTTGTTATCCACATCTACTTTCTGACTGTATTCGTCGACAAGTTCAAGGATATAATATTTTTTGCTGTTTGTATAAAAATCTTTTTGAAAAACAATATTTACGTCTTTTGTATTTTTATCAATCAGGAAAACGACGGCAAACAGTTTTTCAATTTCGGTAAAAAATTCGTTAACCGTCCAGTTGGGTAATGTTCGGTTGAATTTCATTTTTCGATTAGCGTACCCAAATGATGAAATGCCGTTGACAATGAAAAGAAGCGAGTAATACCATGTTTCCGAGCCGGTGTTGGGATCAAAGACGCTTGACTTTTTTTTATATCCAAGCGCTTTAATAACCAGATTGATGGCATGATATAAGTAAGTTTGCGGAATATCGCGCAACGGGCCGATACTCGTTATCGTCTCGTGTCCGGCGCTATCCCTGCTCATCGTGATAGAGTAGTCGTTCCGTATTTTATTTTCGTTCGATGAATAAATCGGAGTGTATGTATAACCGGCAGTAGAAGTGTCATTTTGATATTCTATTCTCCCCAGGTCAAGGTCGTGCAGTTTTCGCTCTCCTCCGATAAAATAATTCAGTTCCGATTCTCCGGAAGCTAATTGGATTTTCACTTCTTTTTCGGTGATTTCGAGGATGATTTCCGAACCGTCGATCAGCACCTTATTATCTACTATCAATCGCGCCGTCCGGTTGGAAACAATAGCCAATTCATTGTTGATACGGTTGTAATGTTTGTATATCCGTGCATTTTCCGGATTGAGCAGGGAGAGTGTAATTTCGAGCGTAATGGTACCGTTTTTGGTAAAAAAAGGATTCTGGTCAATCATCTCAAAAGAAGAATCTTTTCCTAAAACTACCGGCTGATTGTCGATATACAGTTCTGTCATCGGGAAGTTTGATTAATCATTTTGTTATACAAATCCATGTTTTCTTTGATGCCCTTTCGTCCGGTGATGCTGACTTCGCCGACGAACGGTTCATCCAAGCGTTCTTTCAGTTTTTCGGTTACTTCGGCGTTTCGGTTCAGCCAGCCGGCGATTGATTCCAAAACAATGCTTTCTTTTTCTTTCGTATCGACGGATGGTGACAAAGCGTTTGAAATGCCGGAAACTAAATTTCGGTTTTCCGCTTCCCGAAAGTTGAGCGCCCGGGCAAAATCCTTTTCCGTGAGCGAAGATACCGTATTGTTATCCTGTGCTTCTTTTACGACATTGAATATCTTCCTGACGGTGGGATTGCGGACGGCAAAGCGGTTGCCGACAAACTCTTCGGAGTGAACCACGCCCTGTTCCCTGTCCCAAGGGCCTTGCGGCGTGAAGCCGCCGGAATAATAACCGGCTTTGGCGGCTTCGTGCTGTTTCCGGATGGCTGCCACCTGAAGCATTCCGGCGGCTAAGGCCACGCCGGCAGCAATGGGTGCAAGAACGGTACCAACGACCGGAATAGCTGCCGCGGAAGAATAAGCATTGATGGCTGCCATAGCCGTACTTGCCAGCGCCTGCGCTATTTGAATGGCAAAACTTTTTTCCTGATATTCGGCGCGTACCTTGGCCAATTCCTCTTCCTTTTCTTTTTCAAGTTTTTCGACTTTCGCCTGATTCTTTCCGGCTGCTTTGATTTGTTTGTCGTATTTGGACGAAACTGCCGCCTCTTCCGCTTGCTGTTCGGCTTGCACGTAGGAAGAATAAGCCGACAGGAGCGTACTCATTTGCTCAATAGCAAATTGCGCTAATTGAACTTTCCGCTCAAATTCTTCTTTATCCTTGGTCTCGCGGATGTCTTTATA
>JAISNS010000048.1 GCA_031276105.1 Dysgonamonadaceae bacterium | reverse complement strand
GCGAAGTCCTGCAAGTTCCGGCGGATCGCTTCGTCCATGAAAAGGATGACGGCCAGCGAGCCAATCGAAGTGAGCGTGGCGGTGAGGATGGCTAAGAATGCCTTTTTGTTGCCCCGTCGAAGCATTTGGTCGGACATGACAATGATGTTGTCGATTATCAGCGTCAGGGAAATGGTCAGTCCGGCCAGCGAAAAGAGTTGCATTTCTATCTTAAACAGATAGAAGAAGATGACAGAGACGAGCAGCGTTGTGAGCAGCGAAAACAGGATGAGCAGCGAGTATCGCGGATTGCGGTAAAAGAGGAAAATGAAGGCGAGGAGGATCAGCACCGTCAGGCCGGAGCGGAAATAAATCTTGTTCATTTCGGCCTCAATGTATTCGCCGGCGTCGTAGGTGAGGTGAAATTCGTAGCCGGCGGGCAGGTTTTCTTCCTGCGATTCCAGCAGGCGCTGTATTTGTCGGCTGAGGGTTAACTGATTGGCGTCGTCTTCGGCGGTAATGGAAAGGTAAATGGAGTTCAGGCCGTTGATGCGGAAATAGCTCGACGCTTCCTCTTCTTCGTAGCTCGTTTTCACGATCCGGTTTAGGGGAATGATGACGCCGTCGCCGTTTTTTACCTGAATGAGGGCGGGGTCGAAGGCCTGATTGCGGTCTTGCGAAACGAGAGCGATGCGTATCCACTGTTCGTCGTTGTTTGCTTCGGTTATTCTTCCGGTTCCGAAAAACTCTTTGGTCAGGCAGGATTGGATGGCGGTTCGGATGTCGCCGACGGATACGCGAAAGTTTTGCAACTGTTCGTAATCGTATTCCAGGCGGTAAATCATCCGGCTGGCTCCGGCGACGTCGATCCGGTCGATGCCCTGGATTTCCGCTATCTTCGGTTTCAGGTTGTCGTTGATGTATTCCTGTATTTGAATGGGCGAAAACGGGGCGTTGACGGTGTAACGGAGGAAAGGGAAATCGGTTTCTTCTTCCGTTCCCGACAGGGAAATGTGGGGATAGCTGACGCCCGGCGGCAGGGACGGCCACGCCTGACGGATGATGGTGGAGACTTCAAAGCGGGCATAGTCGGGATTGATGTGTTCGGAAAGCTGAACGCTGACGCTGCCCCAGCCGTTAGACGAATAGGAGCCGATCTCTTTGACGCCTTTCATCCGGCTCAGCAGGGCTTCGAGCTTGGAGGTGACTTCCGACTCGACTACCCGCGCCGATTGTCCGTACATGTTGAACGAAACATGCACCTCCGGCGTCCGCCGCGACGGATTCAACTTTACCGGCAAGCGAGGCGCCAAGAATAATCCCAAAAGAGATAAACAAACAAATACAAGAATAACACGCATGATGATAAAACTAAAAACTAAAAGATAAAAACTAAAAGTTGCGCGAAGCGCTATTTAAACTAAAAGATAAAAGATAAAAACTAAAAGTTGCGCGAAGCAATGCAGCCACGCTTTGCGCAACTTTTAGTTTTTAGTTTTTAACTTTTAGTTCTTCCCGCGTAGCGAAGTCATACAGTGTCAGCTTTCGCAGTTTGTAATAGCTTAGCCAGTAATTTTGCAGGGCGGAGAGGTAGTTTCGCTGGGCGCTGTTTTGGCGATTGAGCGAGAGCGTGAGGCTGTTGAGGTCGGCTTTGCCGATGATGAAACGCTCTTTGGTGACGTTGTAGGCCATGGTTGCCAATTCCATCGCTTCTTCTGCGCTGCTGATTAGGCCTTGCTGCGCGTTGAAATCGTTGACCGTCATCAGGACGTCCTGTTCCAAGCTCAATTCCTTTTGCTGAATGGATATTTTGGTAACGTTCAGTGTATTGCGCGCCATGTTTGCGCGACCTTTGCGCACGCCCCAGTCCACGAGAGGAATGGTCAAGCCGAGACTGATAACGTCTTGCTGAAGCGGTTTCCGGTAAGCGCCCTGGAAGTCGGCGGCCACCTGATTGAACCCGATACTGGCCGAAAGGCTGGCGTCGAAGTTCGAACTCTTTTTCGTTCGATCGACTTCCCGTTCCGCCTCCAAGAGTTCCTGTTTATAGGCCAAGAAGTCGGGATTGTATTCACGGGCATACTGCAAGGCTTCTTCGGGCGCTATTTCGACGTCTTCCGGGCGGTTGGGGAGTTGCAGCGCGACCGGCGTTTCCTTGTCCAGATTGAGGTAGGAAACAAAGCTGAACATCGCCCGTTTGAGGTTTATCTCCGCGTTTTTGAGGGAATTGCGGGCATTGACGGCTTCCAGTTTGAGCGTCAGCAAGTCGGATTGCGAGATGGATGCTATCTTGTGCCGTTCCTGCCCGATGCGATACAGCGTATCGGAAGAGGCTACATTGTCGGCGGCCAGGTCGTATTCCATTTGCGCCATGGCCAACGAAAAAAAGTAGCGGATCACCGTTTCCGATATTTCTTCCTGCGCATAGAGGAACTGCCGTGCCGCCTTTTGATATTTGAGCGGCTCTATCTTTTTCTCCCACTTAAACGAATTGAAGCCGAACAGCGCCTGCGAATAGCCGATCCGCAAGGGCACGGACGAGAACTGACTGTAAGCATTTTCGCCGAAGTTGCGCATGTAACCCAGTTCCGAATCAATAAAGAACGTGCCGCCCGTCAGGTCGAAGTTCTGGCTGAGCGACAGGTTGCCGTAGGTGTAAAGCGATTGTTGTTGGCGATAAACGTCGATGTTTTCGTTCGAATCGTAGCGGCGCGTGAAATCGCGGCGGTACTGCAAGGGCGTTGTCCGCAGACTGAGCGACGGCAAACGACCGGCTTTGAAAGTGCGGTACGCCCAATAAGCCGATTGATACTCGTTTTTTGCCCGGAAAGCCTGCAACGAACTGTCCACCGCCAGCGTGATGCTTTCGTCGAGCGTCAATTGGATTTGGGCAGACAGGGAATGTCCAAGTAAAATTAGAAATAGAAGCAGTTTAACTTTTAATTTATTCATTTTTATAATCACGAATTATATTCTGTTCAATTTGATTGATTGTAAAACACCAAAATCGGATTTGTATCCTCCGATTCAATTGATTTGCTGATTTCTTTTATAACCGGATTATTGGTTTTATCCATTTGTTTTGAAATAGCAAATAATTCGCCATCAATAATACTTAAAACTTTATCTTGCCATTTGTCTGAATAATATACCACGGGAACAAAGAAAAGCCCATTATCATCAAAAAGCGTTTTAGAACTGCATTGGGTTTCTCTTGTATTTTCATTATACAAGCAGAAGAACAGTTTTTTCTGGTAAAAAAACTGAAAGAAGACAACGGAACCTGTTTTGTAAAAACAGTGTATTTTCGATGCTATTTCACCATTAATTAATTGTGAACGGAAATGAGCTATCTCAAGAGGAGTTGAATTTTCATCAATATAACTGTTTTCATCTCCTGAAAAGATTATTTTATAATTACATTCCATTTGGTTTGTATTTTCATTGTACGAATATATGTTGTTACTCAACAAGGGTAAGATATACGTCGTATTATTATA
Source organism: Dysgonamonadaceae bacterium (assembly GCA_031276105.1). Classification (GTDB taxonomy): domain Bacteria; phylum Bacteroidota; class Bacteroidia; order Bacteroidales; family Azobacteroidaceae; genus Azobacteroides. The sequence goes on along the minus strand of JAISNS010000048.1, from coordinate 1,875 downwards.
TTCTGAAAATACGCTTTTTGCTGTAGCCACGGTGTATTTATGACCGGCCAGACTTTCATTGTAAGGAAGGAAGGATTCAATTAATTTAAAATCTTTATCGTATAATAGTATATTGTGTAAATTATTCAATTGATTACCAGATCCATATCCTGTATGCAATAACCAATTCCCATTTTTCAAAAGAGTTAGAGCATATCCTGCTGCTACCTTTTTCTTATCAAGAAATTCCCCACTATAACTGTAATTTATGATGTGTCCTGAGGTTCCATCATATATTTGTATCTGATTATTTAATTGATCAATTACGAAATCGTCCGCCGTTATATATTCGTCCGGCCCTTCTCCACGTCTGTCTATTTTACTTAAATATTTTCCTTTATCATCAAAAATAAAAATACTCCCTTGCTTTGAATCTAATATATATATATGGGATTTGAAAAACAGTATTTTATCAATCAGAGAAATCAAATTATCATTCGTAGTTTCTAAAACGATAAATGAAGTATATTGGAGATAATCATTTATTCTAATATTATCATTCGAATGTAGATTTACCTTTATATGGGTAGAATTATTATCCTCTATGTCCGACTTATTTTTTTTGTGGTTACATGAACAAATAAACATAAGAAGAATTCCCCCAAATAATATAGCTATCTTTTTCATATATAAATTTTAAGAATACTCTTACGCATGCAATGCTTGCATACGTAAGAGTGAAAAATTAATAAATTAACATTCACAGGACAAAGGTCCGTTTCCCGAACAAGTTTTTTGTGTAACTTCTACTGTTGTATTTGTGCTGGAATCATATTGCGTTACAGAATGACACTCAACAAAAGACACCCCATTATTTCCTTCTTCTGCCAACGCTTCCACATTAGCTAAGGAAATAGCAGATAATTTGTCATTTTGTGAATTTAAATTCACATTGAATACTGTAACAGATGCAATTGCTAAAACAGCAACACTTCCTAAAATAATTTTGATACGTTTCATATAATTTTGAAATTTAGTTTATTAAAAAATATGTTGTCGTTTTTTTACGTGCCGACAGGCACGTTCTCTTTACAATGAAATGAAACTCATTTGGTTACTGCATTTACCAACAAGAGAAGCTATGGCAAATGCTAAGCTAAACGAACCTGTTTTTGCCCAACTGCCAAATGTCCGGCGTTATATAGCTTTGCTTACAAAATCTACGGATTTCCAGTATTCTCCGTACAACTTTAGTTAATTTCACAGAGAGACACAGAAAATGCACAGAGTTCCACAGAGATTTCTTATAAAACCATTTACAGCAAAGCATCCATATTGTAATCAAAAATCTCATACCCCTGTTTATAAATCTTCTAAAGAGGAGTTGCCAATATTCCGGAATATTCCATATTTTCATTTTATTCTTTTCTTTTCCGCGCTTCGCGCAACTCTTAGTTCTTAACTCTTAGTTCTTAGTTCTATAAATTCTCCAGTACACGAGCGGCACGACAAACAGGCTGACCGGCGTGCCCATAATCATTCCGCCGATGGTGGCGATGGCCAGCGGCTTTTCCAGTTGCGACCCCAAATCGCCGGTGAACAGCAGCGGCACCATGCAAACGATAGACGTTAAACTCGTCATCAATATCGCTTTCAGTCGGCGGCGTCCGGCTTCGTGAATCGCCTCCATGAGCGGGAAACCCTCTTTGCGCAGTTGGTTCATGACGTCCACTTTCAGGATGGAGTCGTTGATGATGATGCCCGAAGTAACCACCAGTCCGATGGCCGACATCAGGTTGAGCGATTGTCCGGTGACGATCAGCAAACCCAGCGCAAACGTGATGTCGATCGGTATCTCAAAGAGAATGATCAGCGGCTGTTTGAAGTTCTCGAACT
>JAISNS010000016.1 GCA_031276105.1 Dysgonamonadaceae bacterium | reverse complement strand
GAAAACCGGAAATATCCCATCGAATTAAAGATACGCTACGGAGAAAAATACATGGAAAAGGGCCTTACTCAAACCGCTACTTACATCGACACTTGCGGTTGCACCGAAGGCTGGTTAGTGGTCTTCGACCGCCGGACAACGGTTGCGTGGGAAGATAAAATCTACATGAAAAAAGAACCGGTGGACGGAAAAACCGTTACGGTCGTCGGGGTTTAGAATTAATTAAGAATTAAGAACCGGTTTAGTCTCCTTTGACGGTGAATTGATAAAGGCCTTTTTTTTCCTCTCACGCTGTCATTGCGGGCTTGCCCCGCAATGACAGCGTGAGTGCGGCGCCGTTTTAATTTTTAATTATCCTTGTAGTCCTTTTCTGCTTCCCGTCGTCGATGGTGAGCAGGTACACATCTGCCGGGTAATGGCGGAAGTCCAGCGACGTCGCCGAGTCATCGACCGGACGGCGTAGCAGTATTTTCCCTGCCTTGTCGCTGACGGTAAGCATCCGTTTGCCGGGAGTTTCAAATTCGAGGGTAAGCGTTCCGTCGGTGGGGATGGGATAGATGCGTTGCGAGGCGTCATGCGGCGGTTCGTCGATGGCGACCGGTGGCGTATTGCCCATCGTGGCTACGCTGAAATTATCGAAACGGACGTGGGAATTGCAAACCCGCAATCCGACTTTTCCACAGATGAAAGGAGTGGAATCGCTGTAATCGATCTTCAATACGCCGTTTACGTAGGCTTTGATGTTATGGCCTTTCACTTCTACTTTTAAGGTGTATTTGTTGTTGAGCAAATACGATTCGCCGGTTTTAGCGGCTAATTGCGTCCAGTTGTAATTGTGCTTTCCGAGCACCACGCTATTGGAAGTCAATCCGACAAAATAGCCTTGCAGGAAATCAGTTCCGGCCTGCGCGCTGTTTCCGGCCTCTCCCAATGCCGGATGGGTTGCCCGGAAAATAAGGCCGGCATTGATTCCGTTAACACAGGTTATGTTTACCTGCACCGTGTAATCCGTCCAGCCCGTGTTGCCCATGGTCCGTTTGCCGAATCCGTTTATCACGGCTTCGCCGGATGAAACGGTCCATGTGCCGTCGGCGTAATTCCATTCGGGACTGAAAGCGGTATTGAAAGCATCCGACAGTATGGTAATGGCGGAATCTGCCGGTTCAAAATGCAGTTCGTACAAGCGACAGTTTCCGCCGGCGGTTTCTATTGTCAGGGTTTGATAGCCGGCAGGCAGTTGGAGGTCTTTGACGGTCAATGTGCGCCAGTTGTTGGCGCCGGTCAACGGCAAGGGAATCCAGTCTGTCAATTCCGTGTTTTCGTGCTTAATCCGTATTTGGGTATTTTCGGTGGTGGAGTAGCGCAGTCCGAGGTGATAGAGTCCGGTTGCTTTGACGTTTACATTGTATTTGTACCATTCGCCGCTTTCGCTGTTGATGGCGAAACCGCCTTCGCTGCAAGGGGCGATGTCCACGCTGTCGTTGCGGATATATCCTTCGCCGGCGTTTCCGGGGGTCAAGTCGTGATAGGCAATGCCTTCGCCGCCGCTGTTGTAGTGTACTGCTGCGATGATTCCGGGTACGGGTTTGTAAATATCGAAGATTCCGGAGCCGCCGGCCTTGTTGCTGAAGGCAATATAGCCGAATCCGGCTTGACACAAGCTGCTTGCGTAACCGATTTTGCCGCTTCCCAACGAGTGGGTAATCTTGGCTTTTTGCATACCGTCGATGAAAAACGTATAGTTTGTTCCCGATTTTTCTATGCGTATCGTGTGCCAAGCCGACAGGTTGTAATTGTCCGGCAGGGCATAATAGGCGGGAGTTTCCCACTGGTTGTTTTGTCTGAAATTGATTTCCAACTGGTTGGAATTACTGTTCAAGACGGCTATTCCGTAGTTTTCTTCGTTTGTATAACCGAAAACGGCTCCCCATCGCGCCTGATTACTCGCATTGCTTTCTTTCTTCACCGTAAATTCGGCAATATAGTCTGTTGCTGTTGGTTGGTTGTAAATGGCTTTATGAAAATCGGTGTTTGCCGCTTCGGACTGAATCAGCCTGTCGCGGTCTGTGATTGACCAGTTTCCGCCGTTGGGCATCGACCAGTTATCGCCCGGTTCGTCGCGGTCGAAGAAGTCGGCCATTTCCGGTTGCCGGAAAGCCTGTTGCGCCCACGTGGTGGGGCCAAGCAGCAGGAGTTTGGAACCGTTCCAGGCGATTCGGTCGAAGTTTAATTGTCGCTGGGGGCCGCGACCGCTCACCAGATTGTGGTAGGTATAGTAATAGGTATCCAAATCGGGCCCGATGAAGGCCGAACCGTGTCCTAAGCCGACATGCGATCCTTCGGCGCTGATCAGGATGGGGTTTTGGCCGGATTGCGGCGAAAAGGAAAACGGGCCGGAGGTACTTTGAGCGTAGTCGATGCGGTATCCTTTGCTTATCACGTGATTGCCGGTGTAGATCAAGTAATAGACGCCTTCCCGTTTGATGACGGTAGGGCCTTCCGTCCATGCGTTGTTCATGGTTATTCCCGTATCGAAAGCGGTACCTGGGGTGGTAGGTGTGGTCATTCGGCATCCGGCAATCCGGTTGTTGCCGGTGTGGTAGAAGTACCAGTTTCCGTTGTCTTCGATGAATATGGAGCCGTCAATTCCTTTTCCTATGTTTTCGGTGACGCGCGTGAATGGCCCCAGAGGGCTGTCGCTTTCCAGTACATAGTGTCCGTTTCCTGCGGGGGAGGTGTACATGTAGAATTTCCCGTTCCAGTACACTACTTCCGGCGCGTAGGCCGATCGGCTAATGGGGTCGCTGGTGCAGGTGATGGCGCTCGACCAGGTGATGAAGTCTTTGGTTGACCAGCATTTCACGCCGACATTGTTGTCGCGGGTGCTGCAATAGAGGTAATAAATGCCGCGGTATTTCAGGATATAGGGGTCGCCGATTCCGTACATTCCGCGATCGCCCCAAGCGGCGCTTCCATCCCATTCGCCGTTCAGCGCGAGGGGATTTGTCCAGGTCTGTCCTGAGACGGATGTTATGGACAAACCGGTCAGGAGAAGTATAAATACAATTTTTTTCATGATGTATGATTTTAAAAATATAAGTAATATAAATAATTAGTAATGGTTAAGAGAAAACAACCGTTCTCCTCGCCGATTACAAAAGTCCCTGCGGGACGACACTTGACGCAGGATGAGTGGGAAAATCCTTGACAGTAAAAATTTGTAAGACTACCGCTGATCGGGGGAGGTTTCTTTCAATCTCGTCCGTTCAAAATAATCCATCAGTTCTTCATAGGACAATCCTTTGATTTCTTTGGATATTTTCTCTTTAATTGATCGAAAAGTTTTGACCGTGTCGAAATCTTTTTTTCCGCTTTTAATGCTCGTTTTCATATCCTACAATTTCTTTGGGTGAATGAATATTTAATATGGGGTAACCTAATTTTAGATTTATGGAATTATATCCTCTTATTCGATAAACGTTTACGATATGTTTAAAATTCCAACTTACAAGTAAATCCACTTTATGAACAGTTGCCGTTGCAATATGAACGCAATCATCAAAACTTGTTTCTCCAACAACCTTTTCATTAATATATGCTTCTGCCAATTTTAAAGATTCCGGAGTAACTCTTATTTTTTCTTTTGAAGTCAACTGTTCAAAAAATGTTCTTACTTTTTGAGGAGCATTTGTAAGTTCGCTTTCGGTTAAATCCGAGTAAACACAGATAATTTCACCTGATTTTACTTTTTCAAAAAGCAAAAATGTTTCCTGTTCAAATTCAACATCAAAAAAACCACCAAATACAGAAGTATCCATGTAAAATCTTTGCTTCATCTTTCAGATATAAAATTATATTTTCGTCCGACAAATGTACTAAAAATAACGGTATCAATAAGTATAGGTATTAAAATTTCACTCCTAAAATCCCCTGCTTTCCCCTGTCATCCCGCGCTTGGCTAAGCGCCGTAAATACCTCATTTTCACCTAATTTATTCCAACAAAACAACCTCAGTAGCAAGTGATGCAATAGATATTCCCCGACCTCATTAATCTCATTATTCATTTTATTATAATAATGAGAGAATAAGGTAATGAGGTCGGTGTGAATGATGTGCTTATCCATTGCTACTGAGGTGGTTTTGTTAAATAGAATTAGGTGAAAATGAGGTTTTGCTATGCTTAACCTGACGGCTATGGGCTTGACCCGCAATCCCCCGATTAAATGTTCTGCGTTTTTCAGGGGATTCCGCGTCAAGTGCGGGATGACAACGGTGTATGGGATGACAACGTCGCACACACTCGTGCACCGCTCGGTGCAGGGTAAAAAGCAAAAGGTACAGGATACGCGGCTTTGCCGCTCCTGCACCTTGCACCTTATACCTTGTACCCTTTCCCCTGTACCTTTTACCTTTAGCCT
>JAISNS010000010.1 GCA_031276105.1 Dysgonamonadaceae bacterium | reverse complement strand
GGTTGCGGCAACTCCATCCTGATCAAGGTGAATCAAATCGGTTCGTTGAGCGAAACGTTAGACGCCATCGAAATGGCTCACCGCGCAGGTTATACTTCGGTTACCTCCCACCGTTCGGGTGAAACGGAAGACGCTACAATTGCCGATATTGCGGTAGCAACCAACTCCGGTCAAATCAAAACCGGTTCGTTGAGTCGCTCCGACCGCATGGCTAAATACAACCAATTGCTCCGCATCGAAGAAGAACTGGGCGATTTGGCCGTATATGGTTACAAAAAAATTCAAAAGAGCATATAATCTAAATAATCTAAATTATCTTTTTCATGCAAAAAAGGGGCAAGTATATTCACTTGCTCCTTTTTTCATTTAATTAACACCTGTTGCGCATAATCAAAAAAGCAGATTGATGCTTTTCTATCATTTTAGCCACCTGAGTAAACTCTTTTATCGCCGCCTGTTTAACCTTCCTCTTCAAAACGTAAATTTTTGATTACCAGACAGATAAGTTTCAATAAAAGATTTAGCTCTTTTCCCGTGGTAAATCGCACAAAATATACTACCTTTGTGCACGTCAAGTCCACTTGTTTTCATAATCTTCTGTTTTTATATTTAGTACGATAACGCAAAATTGTAAAAACTGAGGCTTGATACAAGGGGACGGGTTTACCCGTCCCCTAAATTTTTATCCGTTTGTGTATAAGACAAGAATTTTATGCTAACTTTGCGCTATTCAAAAACAAACGATACAATAAAGATTAAAATAATTGCCTAAAACAACCTGAATGAATATTATAAAAGTCGATACTTGCCGTTCTACCAATGGGCTACTGAAAGAATGGGCTACTCAACAAAGTTTGGAAGAAGGAAGTATCCTCGTTTGCAAAGAACAAACAGCCGGACGAGGACAGGCGGGCGCCAGTTGGGAATCCGAATCCGGCAAGAATTTAACCTTCAGCCTGATTTTTTACCCTGAATTTCTTGCGATTAAAAACCATTTTCTGCTATCGAAAAGCATTGCTTTAGGCGTAAAAACTGTTTTAGATGACTACACCGGAAACATTTCCATTAAATGGCCGAACGATATTTATTATAAAGACAAAAAGATAGCCGGTATTCTTATCGAAAACAATATCATGGGAGAAGTAATTGTTCAATCCGTTGCAGGAATCGGCGTCAATATCAATCAGGAAATTTTCCGGTCGGATGCGCCTAATCCCGTTTCTCTGAAACAGATAACCGGAAAAGAAACAGACTTAGCGATGCTGTTGGAACAGATAGCGGGGTCAATACTGTCGTTTTATAAAATGCTGCAAGAGATAGAAACAGAGCTAATTACTTTATTGTATCACCAAGCGTTGTACCGTAAAGAAGGATTTTTTCCATACAAGGATGCAAATGGAATCTTTTACGCCAGGATCGAATCGGTTGAGAATGACGGATTTATCCATTTAATAAACAAAGAAGGAGAAAAACGCCGCTATGCTTTCAAAGAAGTTTCGTTCACACGTGAATAATTTGTATTTTAAGTTACAAACGATGAGATAAATGAATCCTACATTGAAAAGCAATGTGAAGCCACTTCTTTGACGAGTCCAGGGCACATGAACCTGAGTAATATGGCCGTTTACTGCGTCTTTCATGCGCGGAACCCGGACGTGAAGATAGCAACGACGCTGAAAAAAATTAAGATGCTGCCAGCTCTTTTCCTCTGTGTCGTAGGTATATGAATTTCGAGGCAGTCGCTTTGTTTTTTATAGTAACAAAGGGGTTCAACCCCTTGTCAATCAGCGCCCATCCGCCTAATCCGCGCTATCTGCCTTCCATTTCCTTCGGCTCCTTAAAAAAAAGATTTAGCCAATATTATAAAAAATAGAATAATTATTTGGCTGCGAATTGATAAATCATTATCTTTGCAGGCAAATTGTGGTGGAGGGAGGCGATGCCTCTCTTTTTTGCTTTTTATAATTATGATTGAAAAGTCTGTTGTTGAGGATATTGTAAACAATTTTCTGAAAGATTCGGAGAATTATTTAGCAGGTATTGAGGTAAAGCCGGACAATACGATAGTCGTTGAAATTGATAATGACCGGGCAGTTTCCATTGACGATTGTATCGCTTTGAGCCGTTTTATCGAATCCCAATTAGATCGGAACATAGAAGATTATGAGTTGGAAGTCGGGTCGTCCGGAATTTCACAACCTTTCCAATTGCTCCGTCAATACAAAAAAAACACCGGAAAAGAAGTCGAAACGCTGCTGAAAAACGGGAAAAAGTACACGGGACTGCTGAAAGAAGCTGATGAAAATCATTTCATCCTGACGGTCGAAAAACAAATTAAACCGGAAGGAGCAAAGCGGAAAATCACGGTAGAAGAAGATATGTGCTTTACTTATAACGAAATAAAATATACAAAAAACATAATTAGATTTTAATAATGACCTATGGCAAGGAAACAAGAAACAATTAGCATGATTGATACGTTTGCCGAATTTAAAGAACTAAAAAATATTGACAGAACGACATTAATCAGCGTCCTTGAAGAAGCATTCCGGAACGTAATCAGTAAAATGTTCGGTTCGGACGAAAATTACGACATTATCATCAATCCCGACAAGGGCGACTTTGAGATTTGGCGAAACCGCGAAGTAGTGGACGACGACAATTTGGAAGACCCTAATCTGCAAATAACTCTTTCGGAAGCCCAAAAAATCGACCCCGATTACGAAGTGGGCGAAGAAATTACCGATGAAGTCAATTTTGCCGGTTTCGGCCGACGAGCCGTACTGAACCTTCGTCAGGCATTAGCCACTAAAATTCTTGAATTACAGAAAGATTCGCTTTACAATAAATACAAAGACCGAATCGGACAAATTGTTTCAGCCGAAGTGTATCAAATATGGAAAAAGGAAATCCTTTTATTGGACGACGAAGAAAATGAATTAATCCTCCCCAAATCCGAACAGATACCGGGCGATTTTTTCCGAAAAAACGAAACGCGCCGCGCAGTAGTCGTGAAAGTAGATAATCAAAACAACAACCCCAAAATTATCCTATCCCGTACTTCGCCCCTGTTTATGCAGCGCCTGTTCGAATTGGAAGTCCCCGAAATCCACGACGGACTGATTACCATCAAACGGATTGCCCGCATACCGGGCGAAAGAGCCAAAATAGCCGTCGAATCCTACGACGACCGGATCGACCCGGTAGGAGCCTGCGTCGGCATGAAAGGCGCACGAATCCACGGAATCGTTCGCGAACTCTGTAACGAAAATATCGACGTCATCAATTATACCGCCAATACCGCCTTGTTTATACAACGCTCGTTGAGTCCCGCAAAAATATCTTCCATCAAAATCCATGAAGAAGACCGAAAAGCAGAAGTTTACCTTCGCCCCGAAGAAGTTTCCTTAGCTATCGGAAAAGGAGGATTAAACATCAAATTAGCCAGTATGTTAACCGAATATACCTTAGATGTATTTCGGGATGTTGATATCGACGGCGAAGATATATACTTGGAAGAATTTGCCGACGAAATCGAAATGTGGGTAATTGAATCGTTGAAAAATATAGGCTGCTACACGGCGAAAAACGTTTTGGCTATGGACAGGAATGAAATCGTTGAAAAAGCTGATTTGGAAGAAGACACTGTAGATGAAGTCATTAATATTCTGAAAGCGGAATTTGAAGAGGAATAAAAAAAATATGTCTATTAGATTAAATAAGGTAACAAGAGAATTAAATGTAGGATTATCTACGGTAGTAGAGTTTTTACAAAAAAAAGGATTTTCAACAGAAGAAAATCCGAATACGAAAATTAGTGATGAGGAATACGAACTCCTCATAAAAGAATTTAATAAAGATATAAATTTAAAACTTGAAACTGAAAAATTCAGTCAAGAACGTCTCCTGAAAGAAAAAAAAGAGAAAAAAGAAACGGTGACGGCTACAGGATACGAAAAAAAGAAAAAAGTTGAAGAAATCAAAACCGAAATCCCCGACGAGATTAAACCCAGAGATGTTACCATTATTGGAAAAATAGACTTAAACGCCATCGGAAAAAAGAAAAAAACAACGCCTCCGAAGTCTGTTCCTCCGAAGCCTGTTCCTCCGGTTTCGGTTGTTACCCCTGCACCGGTTCCTCCTTCCGTGCCGATAGCAGAAGAAAAGAAAGAGAAAAAAGAAATTGAAATACCGGAAACAAAAGAAATAGAAAAAGTTGTTGAAGAAATTATTATAGAAACAACAACTCCGGAAATAATAGAAAAAATAGAAGAAATAAAAGAACAAGAACCGGAAATTAAAGAACCGGAAATTGAAAAAATTCTTCCTGAAGAGCCGGATGCCCCTAAAGAAGATGCTCCTAAAGAAAAAGAAGCAGAAAAAGAGGCAGAAGCAGAAGCAGATAATGTGGAAATTGATATTCCGAAGGCAGAAATAACCGAAGAAGAAAAACCGGCGCCTGAAAATAAAGAAGATGTACCGGAAAACTTGCCCAAAGAAGAAAAAGTTTTTCGTCTGAACAAACCGCGTATTCAAACGAATATCAAGGTGATGGGAAAAGTAGATTTATCATCGCTCAACCAATCTACCCGTCCCAAGAAAAAAACCAAAGAAGAAAAAAGAAAAGAACGAGCCGAAAAAGAAAAGAAAGCGGCTTTAGCATTGGAACTTAAAAAAGCATCGCAAGACGAAGCCAAATCGGAAAAACGGGAAAAACCGGTTTTAATCAAAAAAGGAGAAGTCGAATCCAAAAAGAAAAAACGCAATCGCATCAAACGCGAAAAAATTGATATCGAAAAGGGAGTTCCCCCCGTTGCCGCTAAACAGGACTCCCGCCTGAAATTGCGTAAACCGGCGGTGAAAAATGAAATCAGCGAAGAAGACGTTCAAAAACAAATCAAAGAAACGCTTGCCCGACTGACCGGCAAAGGTCAAAAGAAAGGCGCAAAATATCGCCGCGAAAAACGCGACGCTGTTTCGCAACGCCAATCCGAACAATTCGAAAAAGAAGTACAGGAAAGCAAGATAATTAAAATCACCGAATTTGTTACGGCAAACGATTTGGCCAACATGATGAATATCCCGGTAGTAAAAATCATTTCCACCTGCATGTCGATCGGCATTATGGTTTCCATCAACCAGCGTTTGGACGCCGAAACAATCAATATCGTTGCCGGCGAATTTGGCTACCAAACCGAATATGTGAGCGCCGAAGTAGTAGAAGCAATCACCGAAGAAAGCGACAATGCCGAGGATTTAGTCGCGCGACCGCCGATTGTAACAGTTATGGGACACGTCGACCACGGGAAAACCTCTTTGCTGGACAATATCCGCAATACGAACGTGATTGCCGGAGAAGCCGGAGGAATTACCCAGCACATCGGCGCCTACAACGTAGAATTAGCCGACGGACGCAAAATCACCTTCCTCGACACGCCCGGCCACGAAGCCTTTACCGCCATGCGCGCCCGGGGCGCCAGCGTAACGGATATCGCCATTATTATCGTTGCTGCCGACGATAATGTGATGCCTCAAACCATCGAAGCCATCAACCACGCTTCGGCTGCCGGTGTGCCGATGATTTTTGCTATCAACAAGATAGATAAGTCGGGCGCCAATCCCGAAAAAATCAAAGAAACATTGGCCAATATGAATTACTTGGTCGAAGATTGGGGAGGAAAATACCAATCGCAGGATATTTCCGCAAAAAAAGGGAACGGAGTACCCGAACTCTTGGAAAAAGTATTGTTGGAAGCCGAATTACTGGATTTGAAAGCCAATCCCAACCGGCGCGCCCTCGGATCGGTTATCGAATCTTCGTTAGACAAAGGACGAGGATATGTGGTAACAACGCTGGTGCAAAACGGAACGCTTAAAATGGGTGACGTGATTTTGGCGGGAACACATTTCGGACGTGTCAAAGCCATGTTCAACGAACGAAACCAGCGAATCACCGAAGCAGGGCCGGCAGAACCGGTACTCATCCTCGGATTGAACGGCGCTCCTACCGCCGGCGATACCTTCCATGTATTGGAAACCGAACAGGAAGCCCGCGAAATTGCTACCAAACGCGAACAGTTGCAGCGCGAACAGGGCTTGCGAACGCAAAAACTCCTCACATTAGACGATATAGGACGACGAATTGCTATCGGCAATTTCCAGCAACTGAATGTCATCGTGAAAGGCGACGTGGACGGTTCGGTCGAAGCATTGTCCGATTCGTTGATTCGTCTCTCTACCGAGCAAATCCAAATAAATGTTATCCACAAAGGCGTCGGACAGATTTCCGAATCGGACGTTATCCTTGCGGCTGCTTCCGAAGCAATTATCGTAGGATTTCAGGTACGCCCCTCCCAGTCGGCACGGAAAGCTGCCGAAAAAGAAGGGGTCGATATTCGTCTGTATTCCATTATATATGATGCTATTGCGGAAGTAAAAGCCGCAATGGAAGGAATGCTTTCGCCCGTAATAAAGGAAGAAATCACGGCAAACGTCGAAGTACGCGAAGTATTCAAAATTACCAAAGTCGGTTCGGTTGCCGGATGTATGGTAAGAGACGGAAAAATCAAACGGGGAAACAAAATACGCCTGATTCGCGACGGTATCGTTATCTATACCGGAGAATTGGAATCGCTCAAACGCTTCAAAGACGATGTTAAAGAAGTGGCGCAAGGGTACGAATGTGGTTTGAACATTCACAGTTTCAATGATATAAAAATCGGCGATATCGTCGAAGCTTTCGAAGAAATAGAAGTCAAACAAACGTTATAAAATTATGAATTATGAATTATGAATTATGAATTAAATAATAATTTCCAACTCATAATTCATAACTCATAATTCATAATTCATAATTCATAACTTATAATTCATAATTAACATGAATTGGTTGGATATAGTCATAATCGTTTGCATAGCAATAGGTTTAATTAAAGGATTATTTGAAGGATTCATCAAACAGGCCGTTTCGTTTTTGGCCTTGATAGCAGCTATCTTTTTCTCCGGACAGTTGGCGGTGTTTTTGCGGAATTTTTCCCGGCAGTTAGATGTTTTTTCGTCAATGAATCAAGCGCTTCTCAGTGCAATTTGCTATATCTTTGCATTTGTACTTATCATTATTGTCATTGTCCTTTTAGGAAGAATTGTTCATATCGCCATCAAAATGACTCCGGCCAAATGGCTTAACGTTTTGTTAGGCGGACTGTTCGGCGCACTCATTTGGCTATTTTCACTAAGCATTGTCTTTAATCTTTTATACATATTTGATTTCCAATCGGGAATTATTAAAAAAGAAACGCAGGAAAAATCCATTTTTTACGAAAACGTGAAAAGCGTTGTTCCGACAGTATATCCTTTTATAAGAGAATATTTTAAAAAACAAACAACATGACCGGAGAAACAAACGATATATTAAATCGGTTTACGAACAAAGATTATGAATACGGATTTGTTACGGATATAAAAACGGATTTTATCCCGAAAGGATTGAACGAGAATATTATCCGCCTGATTTCCGCCAAAAAGAACGAACCGGAATGGTTATTGAATTTCCGGTTGAAAGCGTATCGCTATTGGCTGACAATGAAAATGCCCGACTGGGCGCATCTCCGGATTCCGCCGGTCGATTATCAGGATATTATCTACTATGCAGCGCCGAAAATCAAGGAAAGCCCCAAAAGCCCGGACGAAGTAGATCCGGAATTATTGAAAACCTTCGATAAATTGGGAATCCCCCTGAACGAACAGAAAATGTTTTCCGGCATGGCTGTTGACGCGGTAATGGACAGCGTTTCCGTTAAAACGACTTACAAAGAGAATTTAGCGGAAAAAGGAATTATTTTTTGTTCATTCAGCGAAGCCGTTCAAAACCATCCCGATTTGGTCGGGAAATATTTGGGAAGCGTAGTACCTTACCGCGATAATTTCTTTGCCGCGCTCAATTCGGCGGTTTTCAGCGACGGTTCGTTTGTGTTCATTCCCAAAGGCGTGCGCTGTCCGATGGAATTATCCACTTATTTCCGAATCAATGCGATGAATACCGGGCAATTCGAACGGACGCTGATTGTTGCCGAAGAAGACGCTTACGTCAGTTACCTCGAAGGATGCACCGCTCCGATGCGCGATGAAAACCAATTACACGCGGCTATCGTCGAAATTGTCGCCTTAGACCGGGCGGAAGTGAAATATTCGACCGTTCAGAATTGGTATCCCGGCGACAAAAACGGATTGGGCGGCATCTATAATTTTGTAACCAAGAGGGGAATATGCAAAGGCGAATCGTCCAAAATCTCGTGGACGCAGGTAGAAACCGGTTCGGCCGTTACGTGGAAATATCCAAGCTGCATCCTTGCGGGAGATAATTCCAGCGGCGAATTTTATTCGGTTGCCGTAACCAATAATTTCCAGCAGGCGGATACCGGAACCAAGATGCTTCATATCGGCAAAAATACGAAGAGCCGGATTGTTTCGAAAGGTATTTCTGCCGGGAAAAGCCAAAACAGTTACCGGGGGCTGGTGCGAATCAACAAGGGAGCGGAGAATGCACGCAATCATTCCCAATGCGACAGTTTGCTGTTGAGCGACGTTTGCGGCGCGCATACCTTTCCCTACATGGACATACAGAACGAATCGGCCATCGTGGAACACGAAGCTACGACTTCCAAAATCAGTGAAGATCAGCTGTTTTACTGCAATCAACGGGGAATCTCCACGGAGGAAGCCGTCGGATTAATCGTCAACGGCTACGCCCGTGAAGTCCTCAACAAACTGCCGATGGAATTTGCGGTGGAAGCGCAAAAACTACTGCAAGTCAGCCTCGAAGGAAGCGTCGGGTGATTTTTTACTCATCATATTCAAACATCTTGGCGAAGCGGTAAATCTGACTGTTATTTATAGTTATTGTTCTTTCAAAACGTCGGGAGGAAAGGGGCGGAGAGGTTGTTTGTTTACTTCTTAAAATGCCGACACTACACTGATTCCCCAACTGTTTTGATTAATCAATGGATTGATTGCCATGTAATTATCTTTGCCATTCATTTTAAAAAACTGTTGCCACACCGGTAAGAGAAGATAAGACAATTCAACGCTGATTATACCCACGCCGGCGCCGGCAACAATGTCGCTGAACCAATGTTTGCGATTGATTACGCGCATAACGCCCGTTGTCGTCGCAACCCCGTATCCCGCGACGCCTATCCAAGGCGAAACCTCTTCATGTTCCCTGAACAAAAGGTGCGCACCGAGAAACGCCGTAGCCGTGTGTCCCGACGGAAAAGCATGTTTATTCGAACTGTCGGGACGAGTAACGCCGGTAAAACGCTTGGAAATTTGTACTGCGCTTGTGCAAATGATTATCGAAGAAGCAAGTACAATCGTTCTGTCGAGCGTGTTATGTTTGGCTTTTATTCCGCATAATTCCGACAGATAAACCCCGGCATAAGGCGCATACTGAACATAATCGTCAAAAATATAACTGCGATGACTGTTTTGCAAAACTTGGTCGTCGATACTGCGATCCAAACGCTGTAAAGCCGGAACAAACTGCCGGATGATTCCATAAGAAACCAATGTCGAAGGAACGATGAATACCCAAGACGAAACCGTTTCGGATTTTATCGTCTCTTTTTGTGCGAAAGTTGGATGGATAATAAAAAAGGAAATAACAATAATTAGCGCGAAGTTGTGTGTGTGTGTGTGTGTGTGTGTGTGTGTGTGTGTGTGTGTGTGTGTGTGTGTGTACGCATAATTCTATTAACTTCCAAAGTTTGGAAGTTAATAATACGTAATAAATTGTTATTTACGGAAGTTGCCATATTCTTTGTTGTTGTTTTACAAAAACCGCTGCAAATGTAATTCAATAAATCAGATTATGCAAATATTCGGCGAAATCTTTTTTTCGGTGGATTGCGGGTCAAGCCCCATAGCCGTCAGGTTAAGGGGTTCCGGATATAGTTATATAGTTATCAATTAATAATTTCATGAGTATCAAACGGGCAGGAAAGCGGAAGCACACACACCAGCGAACGATAAAAATAGAAAACGAAAGGGAAAAATTGGAACAAGAAACCGTTGGCAACCGGCATATAATTTTTTGTTTTTAAGAAGTAAAGCATTTCGAGTCAAAACAGCAGAAAGTATGAAAACGAAAGAAAAAGAAATGACGGATGCGAGTGATAAAAACGCACAGAAAGTTTGCATATTCCGACTAAACGAATTACATTTGCAGCGGTTTTTGTAAAACAACAATATGGCAGCTTCCGTAAATAACAGTTTATTACACATTATTAACTTCCAACGTTTGGAAGTTAACGGAATTATGCGTACACACACACACACACACACACACACACACACACACACACACACACACACACACACACACACACACACACACACACACACACAGTAGGCTCAAGGCTAAAGGTAAAAGGTAAAAGGTAAAAGGTAAAAGGTACAGGGGAAAGGGTACAAGGTACAAGGTGCAGGAGCGGCAAAGCCGCTTACCCTGTACCTTTTGCCTTTTACCCTGTACCCGCGATCGTCGGGGGAACTTTATACGACCATATAAAGACGCTTTATATGTACGTATAAAGACACTTTATATGTACGTATAAAGACGCTTTATATGTACGTATAAAGACGCTTTATAAAAGTTATGAATGATAAGTTATAAATTAATTAAATAAAAAAACAAATGAGAACAAAAATTTTAGTATTATTTACACTTCTTTTGAGCGCCAATTTGCACGCTCAGGTCTCTATCGGCGAACTGACCGGTCCGGCCACCGGCGCTTTGCTGGATTTAAACAAAACGACTAAGGGCGGGCTACTGCTCTCCAATGTATCGATCGAAGATTTGAGCAAAATTCCTCATTCAACTCCCAATTTGTTCCCCGGAATAAATGGGACAAACGACGACACAAACAACGACTTCAAAGGCGCATTGGTTTACCATACCGGAACGAGCCTTGCCCCTGCCGGCATCTACGCATGGAACGGTACAAACTGGACGCCAATCGGAGAGAATTGCCTCCCAGCCGAAAATCTGACGCTGACGCTGTCGGCTTCTCCTGTCACTCCTGCGGCAGATACAGATACGGATATTACTTTTAACGCTTTGAGCAGTGCAAGCCCCCGTTGCGCCGAAGGAGCTACCTATACTTGGTACAAGGCTATTGCCGGCGACAGCTACGGCGCTTCTTTTGCGATAACAAACACCCCAAGCGTTGTCACCCAATTTGCTGCCAATGGAAATTACACGGTGAAAGTTGTAATGACAAACCCTTATTCATCCGGAACTAAAAGCGCTGAAATGACCGTTCTTGTGGATTTTCCCGGTTATTACCTGACCGGCAAACCCTGCTACGACATAAACCAAACCAACGATACCCGTGCGGCGACAAACGCTCCTGCTCGCGTAGCAACTTTTACCGATTTTAGCGTTGCAGCTAACCGAACGCGAACTTACCAAATTTTATCATGGAGCTTACTCAAATTTGTCTGTTACTTTGACGGATAACGGCAACTTGGTGAAAACTTTTTCTCAACCGGCGACCGGCAAATCAAACGCCGATTATGAAACATTTACGCTTACTTTCGAAGACGATGTAGAAA
This sequence comes from Dysgonamonadaceae bacterium, assembly GCA_031276105.1. Taxonomy (GTDB): domain Bacteria; phylum Bacteroidota; class Bacteroidia; order Bacteroidales; family Azobacteroidaceae; genus Azobacteroides. The sequence goes on along the minus strand of JAISNS010000010.1, from coordinate 1,349 downwards.
CCCGGGTAAGCGGCGCCGCTTTTTCTGTAAAATTACAGTTGAGTTATACCGATAAATTTGGCGCTTCGAAACAGGAAGAGATGGAGATTGCCGTTCAGGACGCTTTGTGCGGCTGCCCGGCCAGAACAGCGAATACCGGAGCCAATTCCGACTGGTTGACTTTTCAGTGTCATAATTTGGGAGGGAAGGATATTCTAACAGGTAATGAAACACTTGATTATACTTACCATGGCGACTGGTATCGCTTTGGCTCAAAGACGGCTTCGGTAGTGAATCTCGGTACGAATACCGGCGCTCAAGGCTGGACTACGAATGATATTGAAGGACAGCAGAATCCCGATTATCAGGCGCCAAGCGAAGACGACCTCAATCAGAAAGACAAGAGCGGCAACATTTTGTGGAAAGCTGAAAATAATCCTTGTCCTGCCGGTTGGCGGATACCGACTCATGCCGAGTGGGCTGCAGCTATAAACAAGAGGGAAGACAACGGGAACCTTCCAAGTACAAATAACAGTCTTGTCTTCCATCCTTCCACTACCTGGTATACTAATAATAATATATTCAATCACATCATGCAGATTGGCGATTACCTCTTTCTTCCCGCAGCCGGCGCCAGGGATATCAATGGAGAGATGATGGTTCGTGCTTATCGCTGCGACAATTGGACCAGTAGCGCAAGCGCTGCCAACGCCTGGTTTTTTAGCGCCGGCACTGACAGTTGGGCTGTGAACAGTTATAGCAGGCAGTACGCGATGTCGGTGCGGTGCGTGGCGGCAGAATAAGATAAAAACTAAAAGTTGCGTAACGCGGCTGTCTCGAAATTCATTTCGAGGCAGCCGCGCCGTTTTAAAAGACGCTTAAAATTATTCTATCCGTGAAAATCCGTATCATCAGTGGCCGAGCAGGGGATTACGGGTCAAGCCCATAGCCGTCAGGCTAAGCGCCGTAAATACCTCATTTTCACCTAATTTATTTCAACAAAACCACCTCAGTAGCAAGTGATGCAATAGATGTTCCCCGACCTCATTAACCTCATTATTATTACAATGAGGTAATGAGGTTCGGTTGGGGGATATAATTATCCGATGCTACTGTGGTTGTTTTGTTAAATAGAATTAGGTGAAAATGAGGTTCTTACTCGCTAACCTGACGGCTATGGGGTCAAGCCCGCAATGACAGTTTCTTCTGCCTTACTCATAATTCATAATTCATAACTAACAGATTCATAGATCCTTTTGTATTATCCTATCGGCAGCGAGGATGGTATTGCTAAGCAATTCAAATTCTTTTTCGAAACAGGAAGAAAAAAATCCTTTTCCCAAGTTTTCTTCTATTTGTTTTCGTGTCCA
>JAISNS010000313.1 GCA_031276105.1 Dysgonamonadaceae bacterium | reverse complement strand
TTACAGGATAAAAACGAATTTTTAGATATAAAACAGATAAAAAACAGGGCGAAGCGCGTTGTAACTTTCGCAAAAAAAATTATGCCGAACATTTGCACAATTTGATTTATTGAATTACTGTTGTAGCGGTTTTTGTAAAACAGTAACAAATATGGCAACTTCCGAAATTTACAGTTTATTACATATTATTAACTTCCAATGCTTGGAAGTTAACGGAATTATGCACACACACACACACACACACACAACAACAGCGCACGCAAGAGAAATAACTATATTTCAGGAAAATACAATACCTGTCTTATCTTTAAAAAAGATTTGGCAGGTTTTTTTGCGCCTTCAACCTCTCCCCCTACCCCCTCCCCACATGGGGAGGGGGACGCGAAGCGTGAAAAGCCTCATCTACCCTGTCATCCTGTGCGCCGTTGTCATCCCGCGCTTGACGCGGGATTCCCTAAAAAACGCAGAGCATTTAATCAGGGGATTGCGGGTCAAGCTCGCAATGACAGGAATAGAAGTGAATTAGGAATTAAGAATTATCAATTATAAATAAAAATTACAATGAAAAAAAAGATTTTAGTATTATTTGCAATTGCGTTTGTTTTAATCGCTAACCTGCGCGCTCAGGTCACTATCGGCAGCGCCAACGCTCCCAAAGCCGGCGCAATCCTAGATTTGAATAGTGCGACCACAGGCGGTCTGGTACTCTCCAATGTTGACCTTACGGATTTGAGCGTTATTCCGGCCAATACGTTTGTGAATATTTCCACCCAGCAAGACACTAATCAGGAGCTTGCAGGGATGATTGTTTACAACACCAATGCGGCGACCGGCGTCGGCGTTCATTTCTGGGACGGGGAAGACTGGATAAAGCCCTGCGCGCCTCCCGCTCCCGGACCGATTATTTTTTCCTCGTCTTCGCTCTTAGCCGGCGTTAAATATGCTGCCAGAGTAGCACCTGTTGCCGGCGCCACCAGTTATGTTTGGACGTTGCCCCCAGCGTTTACTGTTTTCGGCACTTCTGACGGCGCTACGATTACGTTTAGCGCTCCTTCCGGAACTTATCCTGAGGCTTCGATAGTTGTCAGGGCTAAGAATGCGTGTGGCGAAAGTAGTCGTCGCTACGTCGGTACGCAACAAATTGCAGTTACTGCTATCTCAGGTTGTAATCCACTTCCTCCTACCCCTCTTATAACTTCGGACAATGTGGCATTTGCCGACGGTAATGGAGATGTTGTACACACACATAATGGGATAACATTTTCTGCTCCTATAAAAATAATTGGAAAGGGAGCCAAGACAAGTCTTCCTTCCACGAGTAATTCATTAGTTGATTATAGTGATCATGCTGCAAATACCAATCTTTATGGTTCTTGGTTTACCTGGTGCATGGTTGCTCGCTATAATGATATTTTGTGTCCCGACGAATGGCACGTTCCGACACAGGATGAGTTTGTGACGTATGCTGGTGGTAGTTCTCCTATTGCATTAAGTACTCTTCCTTCTAATCACGGTTGGCTGACTGGCGGCTGCATCTACGGTAGCTCCGTGAGGTATGTGGGCACGAGCGGCGCCTATTGGTCGTCCACGCTGTATGTCTCGCTCCCGGATGCCAGCTACAACGCGGACGCTAAAAACAGTAGCTTCTACCCGCAGGCCACCAGCAATCACCACAGCGGGGCCTCTTTACGCTGCGTTCGGTAGCTTCAGAAACTTTATTTCTTAAAAGCAAAGCGGCTGTCTCTAAATGAATTTGGAGGTAGCCGCGCTGTTTTTAGGAGGCGCTGAACATTATTTTATTTATTAGGAATCCGCATTTATCCGCTTAATCCGTGTCATCCGCGTTCCATGGCGGATTATTTATGTGAAAACAGGCGGGTTTTGGCCAGTTCTTCGTATTCCGTTTCCGGTTTTCCGTAATTACAGTAAGGATGAATACTGATTCCGCCCCGTGGGGTGAAAATTCCGGTTACTTCGATGTATTTGGGCGCCATCAGGCGGATTAAATCTTTCATGATGATGTTGACGCAGTCTTCATGGAAAGCGCCGTGGTTGCGAAACCCAAACAGATACAGTTTCAAACTTTTGCTTTCGACCATTTTTATGTCCGGAATGTAGCTGATGTGGATGGCGGCAAAGTCCGGCTGCCCCGTAATCGGACAGAGACTTGTAAATTCGGGACAATTGAATTGTACCCAATAATCGTTTTCCGGATGTTTGTTGGCAAACGTTTCCAGTATCTCAGGCGTATATTCCTGTTTATAATCGGTTTTATTTCCTAATAAAGTTAGATTGTCTTTCATGCAATGTTTCATTTAGTGTTTTCAAACAGTTTGAGTCCTTCGTTTCGCAGTTTGCAGGCCGGGCAATGTCCGCATCCTTCTGCCGGAATGCCGTTATAGCAAGTGAGCGTCCGGTTTTTGACGATGTCCAACACGCCGAGTTCGTCGGCCAATGCCCATGTTTCGGCTTTGCTCAGCCACATTAAGGGCGTATGGATAATGAATTGTTCGTCCATAGCCAGGTTCAGCGTTGCGTTGGCCGAACGGATGAAGGTGTCGCGGCAATCGGGATAACCGCTGTAATCGGCTTGCGAAACGCCGGCAACAATGTTCCGGATGCCGTGCGAACGGGCAATGACCGCGGCAAAAGTGAGGAAAAACAAGTTCCTGCCGGGAACAAATGTGTTTGGCCAAGAACCGGACGGTTTCTCCTGATCCATCGTTAAGGAATGGTTCGTCAATGAATTATCCGATAATTCGCTAATTACGTTGGCGTCCAATACTTGGAAAGGTACGCCGGCTTCGCTGGCAATTGCTTGAGCCACTTCTATTTCGAGGGAATGTCGTTGTCCGTAAGCGATACATAATGTCCTGACTGTTTTGAAATTTTTAAGCGCCCAAAAAAGACAGGTGGTCGAATCTTGCCCCCCTGAATGTAGGACTAACGCCGATTGATTGTTATACATTGTAAACTAAAAATTAAAAATTCTTCTTTATCTCAATTTTTTTTGAGCCAGTGGAAGGGGTCTTGCTTGGTTTCTCCTTTCCTGATTTCGAAATGAAGAATTGCCGCATTGCCCCGCTGTTCGTCCGTTGCTATTTTTCCTACCGATTGTCCGGTTTTTACTTTTTCGCCTTTTGTCACATAAGTAGATTCCAAGTTTGAATATATCGTAACGTATCCTCCATGTTTTACGATGACTGTTTTGTCGTATCCGGTAAAACCGAAAACACTGAGGACTGTTCCGTCGAATACGCACCGGGCGTCGTTTCCCGTTGTTGTTTCAATTTCGAGACCGTTGCAATACAGTTTTACCCGTTGCGCTTCCGGAGTGGTATATTCCCCGAAATAGCGAACAATCCGGTAATTGCCTTTCAAGGGATAGGGCAATTTTCCTTTGTTGCCGGCGAAGGTGAGAGATAAATTTTTTTCTTCTTTCGTCATGGAAAATTCTTCCGCAGCAGCAACGGTTGTCCGGTTTTGGGAGGTATTGTTCGGTTTTTTGGTCTGTGATTTTGCTTTGGCGGCAGCCGCTTTTTGAGCGGCGATTTGTTCTTCCCGGATGATTTTTTCTATTTCCCTGTCCAATGCTTCCGCTTCTTTTTGTTTTTTCACGATTTGCGCTTCCAACTTTTTTTTATCGGTTGTTAAGGCTTCCAATTCTTCGCGCGCCGATTTTTCTTCGTTTACCAATTGTATTTCTTCGTTCAATCGTTCTGCAATAAGACTTTGTTTCACTTTTTTGTCATTTTCAAGGAATTGTTTTTCCAAGGTTAGCCGGTCTTGCTGTTCGGCAATTTCTTTGGCTGTTTCTTTTTGCCATTGGGAATATTTCCGGAGGTATAAAATGCGTTGATACGACTGGCTCATGCTATTGGCCGAAAAGATAAACAAGAAATTGTCGCCGCGATTTTTGTAGATATACATTTTTCGAATCGAAGTAATGTAATTCGTTTTTTTCTTTTCTATTTCTTTTTCAAATTGTTCGATTTGTTTTTCTTTATGGGTAATATTTTCGGTTAAAGCCTCAATTTCCTGACTCATTACTTCCAATAATTGTTTCCTGTAACCAATTTGCCGGGACAGTAATTCGATTCGTTTAAGCGTTTTTTTGCTCGAATTTTCTTTCTCTGCCAATAATTTACCGGTGTGAGCAATATCGGAGGCGATAGAGGCGCGTTTGCTTTCCATATTTCTGACTTTGGCCGATTGGGCCTGCAAAGGTAAAATTGTCGGCAAGAGCAACAACAGGATTAGAAACGATTTCATTGCAAATGTTCGATTAATTTTATTACTTCGGGTAAACTTATCTGTTTGTATTTCTTCGGATAATTGCAATCCAAATTAAATGTCCGGTCAATGTTTACCGTTTTAAAGGACAAATTCATCACAACTGTTTCGTCGGGGAGGCTTAGTTCCATTTTCATATTCATCGGAAACAGGCTTTTATTATCTGCCGGTTCAAAATCGTCATATACCCACGACATTCGGGTATTCCATTCTGTTTTATAGATTTGAGTATTCAGTATCCGGTGAGTGTAATTCGATGTGAAAGTATATCCGGCGTTGTGCGTATCCGTATTTTCTATTTGCACGGAATAAGGGTCTTCGTGTATCCTGAACGAAGCGTAATCTTCCGGATATATCCGGTTTTTCCCGGCGATAAACAGTTGATTGCTCAACAGGGCTTGAAGACTGTAAAAATCGAAATCGAAGGGGGCTTTGCTGCGGATGCTGTGCATAGATTCGGCTAAATACTGTTTATTAAGCCGGTCGATGGCAATTAGCTTGTCGGGGGTAAGCGTCAGGCGGAAAATTTCGCCGATAATCGGGGCTTTCAGAGAGAGTTGAATTGCCTGATCCTTAATCATTTTCAGTTGTCCGTCGATACTTGCTTTTTTACTGTTTTTACCAAATTGAATGGCGTAATTTACGTTGGAAGAGAATGTTTCGTAGCAGATCGACTGATTGGCGATTAAGTCTAACCGTTCGTTTTTGCTTTTTTCGGGTAATGCAATCCGGCTTATTCCTTTACTGCTTTTGCAGGCATTCATTCCCAAAATCAAACAGATTCCGACGACCGGAACAAAAAAAAGGTATTTATTCTTCTGCTTCATAATAGGTTTTGTCGTTGATTTTCTTTTTGAGAATCCGAACATTATTTCCGTTTTTTTCTTTTACTTCCATAGCTTTTGTCCATTCTTCAAGCGCTTTGCCGGTATTTCCGGTCATAAAAAGAATATCTCCGTAGTGTTCGATAATTTCGCTGTTGACGTCTTTGCTTTTCGACAAGGCGCTTTCGATATAAAACCGGGCTAAAGAATAATTTCCTTTGCGGAAAAATACCCACGCATAAGTATCGATGTAAGTTGCATTGTCGGGTTGCATTTGTACACATTTGGCGCTCATCCGTTCCGCTTTATCCAGTTCTTTGTTGTCTAACGAAAGAAAGTAAGCGTAATTGTTGAGTATCAATAAATTGTTTTCGTCGTATTCCAGCGCTTTTTCATACGATTGGTACGCTTTTTCCTTTTCGTTCAAGAGATGATATATGTCGCCTATTTGCCCGTGGAAATTGGATAATAAAGTCCGGTTGTCGTCCGGAATTATTTTCAAGCCTTCCCTGAATATGGTTAAAGCCTTTGTGTAATCTTTTTTCATATAACAGGCGGAGCCTTTATAAAAATGAAATTCGGCAGCGTCGGGAAAATGGATTAAAGCGCCGTCGCAAACGGCTATTATTTCGTCCGTGTTATTTTCCCGTAAGGCAATGGTTAGCAGATGCCTCCATGCGGCGATATTTTCCGGGTTCGCTTCCGTTACTATTTGAAATTGGAATTTCGCTTCTTCGGTTTTCCCTTGGAATAAAAGGAATTCGCCATATACCATATTCAGTTCTTTTTCCTGCGAATGTTGTTCCAGCAATGTTTCCAGCAATGCATTCGCATTTTCCATGTCTTTTTTGTTTCTGTGAAGGTTTTGAATGTATTTTCCCAAGATTTCCAATTTGGTATCGACGTCCAGACGGGGATTTCGCAAAGCTTTGCTAAATTCCTGAACGACTGTTTCTTCTTTCCCTGTTAATTCGTAATAACGCGCCATCGACAACAGGTAGTAAGGATTAATGGAATCCAGCCGGTAAGCTTGGTTGTAGTATTTGAGGGCGTTTATGGTATCGTTTTGTTCCAAGTACGAATCGCCGATAATAATCGGGTATTGAGCTTCCGCAGGGAATTTGGCGGACAGTTTTTCGATTTCTTTAATTGCTTCTTCTTTTTTTCCCGTTTGACTGTAAAGTTGGTATTTTTGCAGGGAAACCGTTTCATTAATTCCCATGTTGTTTTCCAGATCGTCTAACGATTGTATTGCTTTATCTATTTGTTTGACATACAGATACAATTCGCTCAAATAAAAATTCAGTTCGGCTTTTGCCGGATATTCCCGTACCAGTTCTTCATAAATGGCAATTGCGTCGTCGAATTTTTGTCTGTTTTTGTTTAAATCGGCTAAAGCCACTTTATATTCGAAAGTGCCGGGACTGTATTTCACGGCTTTCTGTAAAGCGTCCAGCGCCAAAGAATCTTTTTTCAGGAAGAGGTAATAGTTGGATAATTCGAACAATACGTTAGAAGATGTCGAATCGGTTTTAAGCGCGTATTGGAACAAGTTATAAGCGCCGGTGTGATTATCCGCTTCCCTCAAACGCAAGGCTTCGAGGAAAAAGTAATCGAATTTGCGACCTTCGGCGTTGTTTTTTCCCGTTTCGCCGGCGATGCAAGCAAAACCGGGCGTACAAAGCAATATGAAAATAAGGATGCGTTTCATCATTCGGTTCCTGTATGGCCAAACCCGCCTGTTCCTCGAAGCGTTTCATTCAGTTCGCCGGCAGTTTCCCATTCAATCCGTTCATGTTTGGCGACAATCATTTGGCAGATACGTTCCCCGTCGTTAATCACATACGGTTCGTTCGACAGATTGATAACAATCACCTTTATTTCGCCCCGGTAATCGGAATCGATGGTTCCCGGCGAATTGACCAGCGAAATGCCGTGCTTGACGGCCAATCCGCTTCGGGGACGGATTTGTGCTTCGTAACCGACGGGCAATTCAATGAAGAGGCCGGTCGGGATTAAAGCGCGTTCCAACGTATTGAGAATAACCGGTTCATTGATATTGGCTCTTAAATCCAAACCGGCCGAATGGATGGTTTCGTATCCGGGCAAAGGATGTTTGGATTGATTGATTATTTTCACTTTCATAAGAAATTAATTGGAGTGCAAAGGTAGCATTAAATTTCCAATTACATACAAATGGATAAAAATAGAACGCAGATGAGGCG
>JAISNS010000296.1 GCA_031276105.1 Dysgonamonadaceae bacterium | reverse complement strand
TGTGTGTGTGTGTGTGTGTGTGTGTACGCATAATTCCGTCAACTTCCAAGCTTTGGAAGTTAATAATGTGTAATAAATTGCTATTTACCGGAATTGCCATATTCTTTGTTGTTATTTTACAAAAACCGCTGCAAATGTAATTCGTTTACTCGGAATATGCAAACTTTCGGCGAAATAATTTTGGCCGGCAAAGATACTAAAACCCGCACAAATTTTCAGACCACAGAGGTCTGAAAATCCGTGCGGGTTTTAGGAAATAAATTTCCTTTTGTTTAGAAAAGGCTCCACGCAACCGTCATGCCGGCCATGATGATCGCTACCATGCTCATCAGTTTAATGAGGATATTCAGGCTGGGGCCGGATGTATCTTTAAACGGATCGCCCACCGTATCGCCCACAACCGTGGCTTTGTGCGCATCCGAACCTTTCCCGCCATGATTGCCTTCTTCGATGTATTTCTTGGCATTGTCCCACGCGCCACCCGAATTGGCCATGAAAATCGCCAATATAAAGCCGGTACTTAATCCGCCGACCAGCAAGCCCATAACGCCGGTTACGCCGAAAATCCAACCGACAACCACCGGCGTAATAATGGCCAAGATGGAGGGAATAATCATTTCGCGTTGCGCTCCTTTGGTCGAAATGGCTACGCAACGGGCATAATCGGGTTCGGCTTCGCCCGTCATGATGCCTTTAATTGTACGGAACTGACGACGAACTTCTTCAACCATGCTGCCGGCGGCGCGTCCCACGGCATTCATGGTCAGGCCGCAGAAAAGGAAGGCCATCATCGAACCGATAAACATACCGACCAAAACCTTGGGATTCATCAGGTTCACTCCGTAATAATTCATGAAATCGACGAAACCGGCCTGAGTAATATCAATCGTGTTTCCGCCTATTTCCAAAGTTTCTTTGCCGAGGCGCATTAATCCTATTTTTATTTCTTCTACATACGACGCCATCAACGCCAAGCCGGTCAGCGCTGCCGAACCAATGGCAAAACCTTTTCCCGTGGCGGCTGTCGTATTCCCCAACGAATCCAGCGCGTCGGTTCTCTTGCGAACTTCTTTCCCCAATCCGCTCATTTCGGCATTTCCGCCGGCGTTGTCGGCTATGGGGCCGTAAGCGTCTGTTGCCAAAGTAATTCCTAACGTGGAAAGCATCCCTACGGCGGCAATACCGATGCCGTACAGTCCCATGGAAACATTGTTGAAATCGAAGCCCGATGCAAACAGGTAGGCGGTAATTACGCCTACCACTACGGCAATAACCGGAATGGCGGTGGACATCATGCCTAAACCTAATCCGGAGATAATGACGGTGGCCGGGCCTGTGAGACCGGCATCGGCCACCCGCTTCGTGGGTTTATACGATTGAGAGGTATAATATTCCGTGGCCTGTCCGATGACGATACCTACAATCAGGCCGACAACGACCGAGCAGGAAATCCATTGCCAATTATCCAGTTGCAACCAGTACATGATGCCGAAAGCGGCAAAAACGATTAATAAGGAACTGAGATTCGTGCCGAAAGAAAGCGACCGCAACAGGTTTTTCATGGTAGCGTTTTCTTTTGTCCGCACCGAGAAAATACCGGCAATCGAGAGTATAATCCCCACTGCGGCAATCAACATGGGGGCAATAACCGCTTTGTATTGCATCATAACGTCGTTCGAACCTACGAAGGCGGCGGCGCCCAAAGCGGCAGTCGCTAAAATCGAACCGCAATAAGATTCGTACAGGTCTGCGCCCATGCCGGCAACGTCGCCGACATTATCGCCGACATTATCGGCAATGGTGGCGGGGTTGCGCGGATCGTCTTCCGGGATGCCGGCTTCCACCTTTCCTACGAGGTCGGCGCCGACGTCGGCGGCTTTCGTATAAATCCCTCCGCCGACACGGGCAAACAGGGCTTGGGTAGAAGCGCCCATGCCGAAAGTCAACATGGTCGTTGTGATAATCGTCAGCTTGTGCATGTCGTTCAACGATTCGGCCGGAATCATCCAGTTCAGGAAGATGTACCATCCTGAAATGTCGAGCAAACCTAAACCGACAACAATCAATCCCATGACAGCCCCGCTGCGAAAAGCAACCTGAAGTCCCTGATTTAAGGATTGTTCTGCAGCACGAGCCGTACGCGCCGAAGCATACGTAGCCGTTTTCATCCCCAAAAATCCGGCTAAACCGGAAAAAGCTCCTCCCGTGAGAAAGGCAAAGGGAACCCAATGATTTTGCAAATCAAAGCCGAACGCCATGATTGAAAAAAGAATCACTAAAATAACAAAAACAATCAATACTACTTTGTATTGTTGTTTCAGATAAGACATAGCGCCTACGCGTACATGCAACGCTATTTTCTTCATTAAATCGCTTCCTTCGTCTTTCTTTAACATCCATTTGTAAAAGTAAAAGGCAAAGGCTAACGCCAATAACGAAGCCAAAGGAATAATCCAGAAAATTGCTGTGACTGTGTTCATATTAAAGTATTTATGTAATTAATAAAAAATTAGCGCAAAAATACTAAATATAACGCTATTATAGTACTTTTTCTATCAAGTATTTTTCAAAATCCGGTAATTTTTATTCTAACGATAAACGAAAGGGTATAAAATGCCGATAGCTTACTTTTTAAGTAAGCTATCCCATTTGTTACGCCTGTTTTCGAGGGGTTTGATTGATTGTCGGGCTAATATTCTTCTTCGTTGAAGAAAAAATCTTCTTTGCTCGGATAATCCGGCCATATATCTTCAATACTTTCGTATATCTCTCCTTCATCTTCCATTTCCTGAAGGTTTTCAATCACTTCCAATGGAGCTCCCGAACGCAGTGCAAAGTCAATCAATTCATCTTTTGATGCAGGCCAAGGCGCATCTTCCAATTTTGAAGCTAATTCTAATGTCCAATACATAATTTTCTTATTTTTGGCAATGATTTTCAAATTTCCCGCAAAAGTATAAAAATATATGCTATAAACAAGGGCTATCCCAAATAATTTCTTCAATATTGTTTATATTATTCTGTTTGCGAGCGAAAAGGAAGAAAAAGTCGGACAGGCGATTCATGTATTGCAAAGCAAGCGAATCTAATTTTCCGTCTTCGCCGTTGACTTTGTAAATGCAGCGTTCGGCTCTCCGGCAAACCGTTCGGCAAAGGTGTGCCCAAGAATTGCTCCGGCATCCGCCGGGAAGAACAAAATGACGGAGTGGCGGGAGATATTCATCTATTTTGTCCATCGCTTCTTCCAGCAAATTCACTTCTTCTTCGCCAATCCGGCAGGTTGCCGCTTCGTCATCGGTTGCCAGATAAGCGCCGATGCCGAACAGGTTCGACTGGATTCGGATTAAAAACTCCCGGTCTTGCCGCTGATCGATTTCTTCAATTAAGCAGGCAATGCAGGCGTTTAATTCATCGACCGTTCCGTAAGCCTCAATGCGAGAATTTGTTTTGGCTACTCTTTTTCCTCCGGCTAAAGAAGTATAACCTTCGTCGCCAGTTCTTGTATAGATTCTGCTCTTTCCCATAATTAAAATATGTTTTATAATGTTTTTTAGGCAGTTTGTTATCAAAA
>JAISNS010000295.1 GCA_031276105.1 Dysgonamonadaceae bacterium | reverse complement strand
GAGCGACAAACGGGATTCGAACCCGCGACCCTCAGCTTGGGAAGCTGATGCTCTACCGACTGAGCTACTGTCGCAAATGTGTTTTCGGCTGCAAAGATAATTATTTTCTTTTATTTTTCACCCTCTTTTATTCTCAATTCTTCCGTTTCCATATTCGTGTTCACAAGGTACCGGATAGAATCTTCCTGCAACAGACCGGATGCAATGCTTTTTGTCAACACCTGTTCGGGAAACGTAATGTGCGCCATATCCAACAGCGAATAAAAGATATGAGACGTATTCAGTTTTTTGTCTTTGTTCCGTCGTAAGTTGGCCGCTTTTTCGGGATACTGTAAGTCGTATTTTTCTGACGTCCAGACAAAAAACGGTACGTGAAAATCGTATTCCGTAAACTTGCTTCCTCCGTGAAACACAATGTTTTCGTCCGTGTCGAACAGGTTTTCTCCGTGATCGGCCACGTAAACAAGTGCGCTTATCGACTTCAGACGCTTTATCTTCTTGATTGTATTGGACAAAAAGAAATCCGTATATAATATGGAGTTATCGTAGGTATTGACAAACAGTTTTTTGTTTTTGGAAGCAATTAAAGCATAGTCGAATGTCCCTTTAAGACTTGGTTTGAATACTTCGTAAGAATCAGGGTAACGGAAATTATACCGAAAATGACTTCCCAAAGTATGGAGTACAATCAATACTTTCTTGTCGTCTTTTGCTAATATTTCATCTAAAAAGACCCACAGTTGTTCGTCGAAATTATCCGTTTCATCAAACGACGTTTCTTTAAAAAAGGCCTTGTCCGCATCTTTCGCTATTCTTCGGATAAAATTATTATTCGCACTTTGATTGGCGATCCAGTAGGTTTTGAATCCGGCTTCTTTGAAGGCGTCCACAAAGGATTTTTCGACAAAAGACCGGTTGTAGTCCCGCGCCGAAGCCCGGGTTAAAATAAGCGAAACGCTGGTTGAGGTAATGTTGGCTTCCGAAAAGAAATCCGTATAGGAAATAAGATTATCCGTCTTTGACAAACGGGGCGATGTTTCCCGTTCATAACCATTCAGCGAATAACTGCTGTAACGTCCGGTTTCGCCGATCACAAAAACATAGACTTCTTTGTCAGGCAACGAATCCATCTTTTGAGCCTCGAACCGGAAATTGTGTATTTTTTCAAAGCCTTGTTTAATTTCCATTTTAGCGGCATAAATCTGATAACCTCTGTAAATTAAATCGTATGGATATACCTTTTTGAGGTAATTGGTTGAATATCCTGCAAAAATAATCATGGCAAAGATAACGGAAACCGCGATTGCCGTTTTTCTTGATCGGATAAAACTTGTTTTATTGATCTTTTTTGCCGCAACAAAAAAATAAAATGCCCAAAGAAACAGCAAAAAGATGATCGGAATCCGGATGGAATTTAATAACTCGGTCGATTCGTCCCAATTGGTATCCACGATTGACAATAGAAAGGCTGTGGTAGCCGGCATCCGGTTCAGGTAGATGTGGGCAAGCTCGAAGGGGGCTAATAATACGAAAAAACCGTGTAACAGAAAATATACCTTGGGCTTCAAAAATAAAAGCGGAAGGATGAAAAATAAAACGGAAATTCCCATGAAAACAAGCCTGCCGAAAACCGAAGAACCACAGAGATTATTCCCGTAAAAAGCAAAATAAATATTCGGAAGCAACACGATAACGGATAATAGAATTATCCGGTACCACTCTTTCCTAACTGTCGGCCACTTTTGCATAATAATCCGTATCAAATTTGGAATGCAAAGTTAGCATTAATTTTCATCTTACACACAACTCGGACTTATGTGTGGTGAAAAGTTCAATCCTCAAAATAAACCGGACGGGTATCTGAGGCGGAGTCAGACGAGCATCTGAGGCGACCTCAGACGAGCATCTGAGGCGACCTCAGAGGTAGCTCTGATCCGGCCTCAGATTAATTATATTCCTAATTCGAAAGTAATTTTTGTACCGAATGATTGGAATTTTCCGCGATTCAGCGACACAAATATTCCGGCATTAATGATAAAATTGCCCGTTCCAAATCCTATTTCGGTGTAACTGGGAAGGATTGGTGTGTATAACTGACTGAAATAAAATCGTTCCGTGAAAATATCCTGAATATTTCCCTTGAATAATTTCAACAAAATCAGCGGCGATTCGTACATGAAATGGGCTTGCGCATAAAAATCGGACGAATTGTACCAGCGGCCATCCAACAAATGAAATACGCCGCCGATAGGGTCTCCCCAGGATTGGGGAAAATTGTGGTTGTGAAAGTTCTTGAAATCGGCAAAATAGATGGATTTAGCATTGGTGAAGAACCCCATTCCGGCATAATATTGAAATGAATTCATCAACCCGAAACTTATCTTTTGTTGAACATCCGATTCGATTCGTTCATAATTGCTGTCGCTCCCGCCAATCCCCCGAATACCACGGGCATAATCCAACGAAAAAGTGGGATAGCGCGACCCGATGTATTCTTTCTTTTTCCCATTAATCCGGTAATATTGTTCCGGCGTCCAGCTTATTTTTATTTCAGGCGAAAAAGCCTTATAGGTTTCGGATACAAGTTCGATCTTTTCTTCCACGTCTTTATTTTCCGTCGAACGGAAAGGAGAAGGAACTTTCCCCCCGGATTTGACCGGAATATACCAGTCCCAGTTAATTCCTCCGTGAATCGACAGGCCATTGATTATTTCATATTTTAATTTTGTTTCGAGATAAAAGTGGTGGTAATAATTCAGTTTGTTCAGGTATTCGAAATTGATTGAATCGCGCACCATTTGTTTGATTTCTTCGATGATGGTCGAATTATATGCCTGATTCCGGTTTCCAAAATTGAAATAAACTTCTCCGAACTTGCGCGGTTGGAATATCCATTGAAGCGGAGCGCTGAAATAGATTTCTTTCGTCCGGAACAAATAACCGGCGTCCGGATTGAATTGCAATTCTTCCCCATTGCCATATTGTTTGATTAGCCGGAGTTTTTGCCTGTAAGTAAATCCGTTATTTTTAGAATAAGACAGTTTTAGCGGATTAAGGAATCCGGAATAATTGAATTGGGTATTCCGGTAATTGAAATGAAGAGGAGTCGCCAATTCGCGGTAAAAATTCCATGATTTATCGAAAAACGATGTTTTTGTTTGTACGACGGAGTTTTGAAGTGCGGCTTCGTCTTCGGATAAAGGAACCGGCCGGCGTTCATTCCAAAAAGTCGAATCTCTGACAATCGGCAGAGTATCGTTGCCAATGCTGAAATAATCGCTCAAATCATAACCGGAAAGCTGCCTGTCATTTCCCGTGCGTTTGGAAACAGACGTATAGCGAAAAGAAGAAAAATAATGATTAACGACCTTATTCCCAAGCAAATTTGTTTCAAAAGTAACTTCGGTTTTTTGAGGAAGCAGGAAATCGTTGTCCGGTATTCCAAATTCGGTTTGAATCCTGAAATCGGTCAATTCTAAGCGTCCGCTGATATCAAAACTGAAGATTGTCCACCGGTTATCAATGACATGGAGATAACCCGAAATCAGTTTTTGGCTGTTCATCAGAGGGATAATTTCTATTTGATGTATCCGGTGTCCCAACGTGTCGGTTGCGGCAATGTATTCGAAGCGGTAATATTTGTAAATATCATTGATTCCGGGAAGCAGTATTTGCTCGTTAAACAGCGTTGGGTTGTAGATATTAACGTTCAGGAATTGCATGACGCGGTTTTGAATATCGCGCACATTCAGGCTGTTCCCGTTAATCGCCTCTATCTGATGAGTAAAAAGATTGGGAGCATGAAAATGGATATGAACAAATGCTTCGGTGAAATTATTTTTCCCCTTTCTGTCCAAGTACAAAAAATGAGGAGCATAACGCAAGAGTACATTTTTCTTTTTTATAGTGGAAATACCTTTAATATAGGCTTTTGCTTCATACGATTGGATATAATTGCCATACAGTTCCCGGTGTTTTAGCACTTGTGAAATAATGCTGTCGGCCTTGTTCGCTTCGTTTTGTGAAAAAAGAGAATGAAAAAAGAAAAAAGAAAAAAAGCCCGCGAAAAATATTGCCTTCCGGGAAACTGAATTTATATGCCTTTTCTCTGTTTGCATCAATTAATTTTCCTGATAATCGGGGATAAAATTACATAAATTCGCGATACAATAATAATGATACAGGATAATTTTTTTTGCAATTATATGTTATGATATTGAAATTTTCTCTACTTTTGTGTTATAAAACATGTCTTTAAAACACAAATGCACAAAGGAGAAGAAACTTATAATTACTCAAGAAGTCTAAACGAAGTTTGGAGACTGTTGAACGAGCAGGAGCGTATGCTGTTGAGACAGAACGCAAAGATTCAGCATTTTAAAAAAAATCAGCAAATATATTGCGAAGGCGAAGAACCGAAAGAAATGATGTGCCTGCTGAAAGGCAAGGTGAAAATTTACAAAGAAGGCATCGGCGGTCGAAGCCAGATTATCAGGATGATACGACCGATTCAGTACTTTGCTTATCGCGCTTATTTTGCCGGCGAGAACTACCTTACGGATGCTGCGGCTTTCGAATCTTCCACTGTTTGCCTTATTCCGATGAAAGTGGTTACGGAAATTATGAAGCATAACTACAATGTATGCCAATTTTTCATTCGCCAGCTTTCGACGGACTTGGGCATTGCGGATGAACGAACGGTTAACCTGACCCAAAAACACATCCGGGGACGCCTCGCCGAATCGTTAATTTCCCTTATCGACAGCTACGGCCTTGAAGAAGATAATACGATTAATATTTATTTAGCCCGCGAAGATTTAGCCAATCTTTCCAATATGACCACCTCTAACGCTATCCGTACCCTGTCCACGTTTGTAGCGGAGAAGGTAATTACGCTGGATGGCCGCAAAATTAAAATAATCGACGAAGAAAAATTAAGGAAAATCAGCAAGCTCGGTTAAAGAATTATCCATGCGAAAGATCATACAGTAAGCGTTGTCGCTGCCGATACCCTCTCCGGTACTGCTCCAGTAGAAGCCGTAGCTACCCCGATCAATCAATTTGGGGGTTGGGGTGCCGTAGTCCCGCTGGCCGGCGGCGGGAAGGTAGAGGTATTGGAGTAAGTGTCCTCATGAATAAATTTGTACGTTTTTTCGTAATTGCCACCCGGAAAACTGTACAGGCGTGGGAGAAAAGGGAGAAGTTACGGTTACCGTTGCCCCGGTAAACTTCGTGTTCACATCGGCCGGCGGCGAACTCATGCCGGGAAAAATAGCCGGAATCGTGTAGAGATTGTCGAGTTTCACGTTCGAGAGTGTCAAACCGCCTTTTACGGT
>JAISNS010000284.1 GCA_031276105.1 Dysgonamonadaceae bacterium | reverse complement strand
CAGGAAGTCTGTCGTCCTATCAAAGCGAAGCTAATTGGAGTGAATACGCAGAGAGTATGATCGAATTTTAATGGACAATTCGTTTTGGGTTTTGGGGACAATTCGTTTTGGCGATTATAGATTCTTTGCGAAAGTGGAACCCATCGGCGGCCATAATGGAACACCACAATGTTTTGATTCGACAAATTCAGGAATTTGGCCGGATTAAAGTCTTTTCGGACATTACGTATGAAAACATTGCCGATTTCGATGCTTTACTTTCTGCAATCTTTCATTGACCGGCGTATATGCTTGAATCTGTTTTATTTCCGATTCGCTCAAAAACGTCGGCGTTTTACTTTTCCCTTTTTGTATCTTGAATTGAATATAGGGATTGGACAGACACATTCCTCGGTTAATTGTGTCAACAATATAGAATTTAAACGTACTGTGACGCTTGTATAAGGTGGGTTGAGAGTGGATTGTCCTGCGTAAAAAGAGATCTTTAAATTATTATCAATACCATACATTCCATTTCCAATAATGATTGTATCGTTGCCAATTATGTTGCTACATAATGGAATGAGAATAAAGAAAAATAAACATCTTTTCAATGTTTTATAAATTTTAATTTACCGGAAATTAGCATCATCGTACGTATTTCGTTCCAATTGAAGGGCAGGGATAGTTCTTTGAGTACATTCCTAAATTCAGGTTTTGTTTTCTCTGTGATTCAAGTATTAAACCCAAACACCCCCGACGTTTTAAGATGCCGGGGGTATATTTGGTTTTCGCTCTTTTTTCCTCGTTTAATAGCTCTCTTGTTCCAGCAACCAAGCATCTGCAAATTCGGGAGAGAAGCGCTCCTTAATTGCGTCTCTTTCGTCCACCGCTTGAGAGCGATTGTTAAAAGAAGCCAGAATTACGCGGTACATCCCTTTTTCATTTTGTGCTAACACGGGAGAATAACCTTGATGCTCCATTCTTTCTTTCAACGACTTAGCGTTAGTCGGATTGATAAAACTGCCGATAACGACATTGAACCGGTGAATGCTGTTCCCTTCGATAAGCGTTACCTTTTCCTTTTGAAAATCTTCTTCTGTTGGTTTCGCAACGGGGATTACTTCTTCAATCGGGCGAGCGGTCGTTTCCTGTAATTCCCTTGCTTTTGCGGCTTCATAAGCGGCCTTATAGGCGCTTTGTTTCGGCTTACAGGCATTTAACGAAAACAAAAAAGTAACTGCAAGCCCAAATAAATAAACTTTCGATTTCATATTTTTCTTTTTTATGTACATAATTTGGGGACAAATATACTCATTTTTTACAAAATTCCTTTTGTACTTGGTAATTCATAGTGAAATATATCTCTTCGAATCGCCATTTTAATCGCTTTGGCAAATCCTTTGAATATTCCTTCAATTTTATGGTGTTCATTTTGACCTTCTGCCCGAATATTCAAATTCATTTTTGCCGCATCGCTTAATGATTTAAAAAAGTGAATGAACATTTCCGTCGGGACGTCGCCTACTTTTTCCCGCTTGAATGTAGCGTCCCACACCAACCACGGACGACCGCCAAAATCAAGCGCAACAGCGCATAAACAGTCATCCATAGGCAAATAATAACCATAACGTTCAATTCCCCTTTTATCGCCTAAGGCCTGCAACAAAGCCTCGCCCAAGGCAATTCCCGTATCTTCAATCGTATGATGTTCGTCCACTTCCAAATCGCCTTTTACTGTTATAACCAAATTCATGCCCGAATGTTTACCGATTTGTTCCAGCATGTGGTCGAAAAAGTGTAAACCGGTTGATATATCGGTTTTTCCATTGCCTTCCAAATTCATATCAACCAGAACATCCGTTTCTTTGGTAATTCTTCGAACAACCGATCGCCGCTCTTTGGCAAAAAGATATTCGGAAATTTTATCCCAATCGTTTGTCGTTAAAGCACAAAAGAGTTTTAACTCATCCGGTAAATCTTCCTTATTAATCAAAATGGCCTTACAGCCGAGATTTTTAGCCAATTCCACGTCCGTCAGGCGGTCGCCGATGACAAACGAGTTTGTCAAATCGTAATCGCCGGTCAGGTATTCCGTCAGCATGGCTATGCCCGGTTTCCGGGTAGGTAAATTTTCTTCAGGCATGGAGGAATCTATCAATATTTTATCGAAAGTAATGCCTTCACCTTTCAGAATATCCAGCATCTTTCCCTGAACGGTATCGAAATTTTTGCGCGGATAAGCCGGCGTTCCCAATCCGTCCTGATTACTTACCATAACAAATTCGAAATTCATGTTTTTCCGGATAAAATACAGGTTACGGATAACGCCCGGAAGAAATGCCAGTTGTTCCAGATTGTCAATCTGGCAGGTAACGGGCGGTTCGACAATCAAAGTACCGTCGCGATCGATGAAAAGCGCTTGTTTTTTCATTTAATCAATATCTTCATTTTCAAAAACTTCGGGGAATAATACTTTCGCTTTACGCGGCGATTTTTTCGCAAGCGGCTTATTGTTGCTATTCAGTAAATCCGAATCTAACATTTTTAAAACTTTTATCAAGGTATGGTTTTCTTTTTTTGTTCCTATTGTAATTCTTATACAATTATTACACAGGGAAATGGAACTTCTGTTCCGGACAATGATTCCCTGTTCGACTAATCCCTTATAAATTTGTTCGGCGTTATTTACTTTTACCAAAAGGAAATTGGCGTCGGAAGGATATATTTTTTTTACACATTTCAGCGACTCTAAGGCTTTAATAAGCGGCTCTTTTTCGTCTAAAACCAGTTTCACACATTCATTTTTAAATTGCTCGCCTTCGTCCAATTGTCCGGCAACATAACGCTGGGTGAGGCAATTGACATTGTACGGATATTTCACCTTGTTGAACAAAGCGATGATTTCTTCGGAAGCAAAAGCCAGTCCGCAGCGCACGGAAGCCAGTCCCCATGCTTTTGAAAATGTATGCAAAACAATGAGATTGGGGTATTTATCCAATTCGTTCAACCACGAAGGTGCGCCCGAAAAATCAATATACGCTTCATCAATGACGACAATTCCATTCAGTTTTTCAATTACTTTTTGTATTTCCTGACGTTTCAACAGATTTCCCGAAGGATTATTCGGCGAGCAAAGGAAAACGGCTTTCGTGCGTTCGTCCGTTTCCGCCAACAGTTTTTCTGCGTCCAATTGAAAGTTTTTATCCAACAGAACTTTCGTATATTTCACGTTGTTTATATCCGCGCAGACTTTATACATACCGTAAGTCGGTTCAATCGCTACGACAGCGTCTTTTTTCGGTTCGCAAAAGATACGGAAAACCAAGTCGATACACTCGTCGCTACCGTTACCGATCATGATTTGAGTAGGGCGTACATTTTTAATCCGGGCGATTTTTTCTTTGAGCGCGGTTTGCAAAGGGTCCGGATAGCGATTGTACGGCCTGTTGTACGGATTTTCATTTGCATCCATATAAACGGAAGCTTCTCCCTTAAATTCATCTCTTGCACAGGAATAGGGCTTGAGACTGTAAATGTTTTTTCTGACTGATAATTCTAAATTCATGCGATATAATTCAATTTATTCTTACGTTTACTGCATTTTTATGTGCCTCTAACTGTTCATGTTCGGCCATCGTTTGAATCGTAGTTCCCAATTGTTTAAGACCATCTTCCGAAATTTGCTGAAAAGTAATCTTTTTTATAAAACTGTCCAGGTTCACGCCGCTATATGCTTTGGCATAGCCATTGGTCGGAAGCGTATGATTGGTGCCGGAAGCGTAATCTCCTGCGCTTTCCGGTGTGAAATGGCCGAGAAAAACCGATCCGGCGTTGGTTATCCGGTCGGCGATAGCCTGATAATCTGCGGTTTCAATAATTAAATGTTCGGGCGCGTAACGGTTGGTGAGTTCGATGATTTCTTCCCGGTTTTTCAAAACGATTATCCGGCTGTTGGCCAATGCTTTTTCTGCAATTGCTTTGCGGGGAAGCGTTTCTAATTGCCGGGCAATTTCCTGTTCGACCGCTTCCGCCAATTTTTCGGAGGAAGTAAGCAGAATAGCCTGACTGTCAACGCCGTGTTCGGCCTGCGAAAGCAAGTCGGCAGCCACAAAGACCGGATTAGCCGTTTCGTCGGCGATTACTTCTACTTCCGAAGGTCCGGCAGGCATGTCGATGGCAACGCCTTTTAACGCAACCCATTGTTTGGCAGCCGTAACGTATTGATTGCCGGGGCCGAATATTTTATAGACATGGGGAATGCTTTCCGTTCCATAAGCCATGGCGCCGATCGCCTGAACGCCTCCTGTTTTGAAAATGGCGTCAACTCCCGCTATTCCGGCGGCAAAAAGAATGGCCGGATGAATCTTCCCTTCGTTGTTGGGGGGCGAACAGAGAACGATTTCCTTGCATCCGGCAATTTTTGCCGGAACGGCTAACATCAAAACGGTAGAAAACAAAGGCGCCGTTCCGCCGGGAATATACAAGCCGACTTTTTCAATCGCAGAAGCTTTCTGCCAACAACGCACGCCGGGAGCCGTTTCTACTACCGGCAGTTCCTGTTTTTGCGCCGCATGAAACTTCTCAATGTGAGTTTTGGCGATACAAATAGCTTCTTTCAAGTCGGCGGGAATCTGTTCGTTTGCTTCTGCTTTTTCCTGTTCGGATACGGCCAAATTGCTTAAAGTTACTTGGTCGAACTTCCGCTCATATTCTTTCACCGCTTCGTCTCCTCGTTTTTTCACATCATCCAATATTGCCTGAACCGTTTCAAACAGATGGCTGTTGTCGATAGCCGGACGGCGGATGAGTGCGTCCCATTGTTCTTCCGATGGATATTTATGCGTCATTTACAAAATCATTTTTTCGATTGGAACAATCAAAATTCCTTCCGCGCCCATCGCTTTCAGTTGACCGATAATTTCCCAAAACCGTTTTTCATCAATGACCGAATGGATGGAACTCCATCCCTCCTGCGCCAGTGGCAATACCGTAGGGCTTTTCATTCCCGGAAGAATCGTGAATATTTCCTGCAATTTATCGTTAGGAGCGTTCAAGAGGATGTATTTTTTGTCTTCGGCGGCCAAAACGGAATCGATACGAAACAGTAATTCTTTGAGTATATTCTGTTTGTCCTTATTCAGGTTTTTGTTTCCGATTAACACTGCCTCCGAGTGCATGATTACTTCCACTTCTTTCAGATGATTGCTGATCAGGGTGCTTCCCGAACTGACAATATCGAAAACAGCATCGGCCAAACCGATTCCCGGAGCAATCTCGACCGAGCCGCTAATCACGTGAATATCTGCTTTAATTGCATTCTTTTTCAGGAAAACAGACAGAATGGAAGGATACGATGTGGCTATTTTCCTTCCGGCAAACCAAGTTAATCCCCGGTAATCTTCTTCTTTCGGGATGGCCAACGAAAGGCGGCATTTACTGAATCCCAGCCGTTTAATAATTTCGGCCGGCTGCTGTTTTTCCAGAAATTCATTTTCTCCGACAATACCGATATCGGCGGCTTCGTCGGCTACCGCTTGAGGAATATCGTCGTCGCGGAGAAACAGCAATTCGACGGGAAAGGAAGTGGAGGTCACAAGCAAACTTCGTTTACTCGTTTCCAATTTAATACCTGCTTCATTGAGCAAATGTATTGTTTCTTCAAACAAACGGCCTTTGGCCTGTATAGCAATACGTAACATAAGATACAATATTAAATTATAGGAATTTGGAAATTACTTTTTGCAATGATAATACATCAAGTGAATCATATTTTCTTTTATCAACGGCAAAGTTAGCATAAAATCGGATAATTCCTTCGTTGCGCCACTCTT
The DNA here is from genome assembly GCA_031276105.1 of Dysgonamonadaceae bacterium. Classification (GTDB taxonomy): domain Bacteria; phylum Bacteroidota; class Bacteroidia; order Bacteroidales; family Azobacteroidaceae; genus Azobacteroides. The sequence continues at coordinate 206 of JAISNS010000284.1, read as the reverse complement.
TTATTTTTATCAAAAACATTTGCATAATCCGATTAAACAAATTACATTTGCAGCGGTTTTTGTAAAACATCAACAAATATGGCAGCTTCCGTAAACAACAATTTATTACACATTATTAACTTCCAATCTTTGGAAGTTGACGGAATTATGCGTACACACACACACACACACACACACACACACACACACACACACACACACACACA
>JAISNS010000279.1 GCA_031276105.1 Dysgonamonadaceae bacterium | reverse complement strand
TCAAACCGATACATTTCCCGCGCTCGATACGGAGGTTTTCCTCGAATTTGGCGACGACCGCAGTGTCGGCGAACGAATACGAACCGGCAGGGACGGCTACTACCGCTTCGATTATCTCCGTAAAGGCAGTTATACGGTTTATTCGCTTTCGGATATGTTCGGCAAAGAAAAGATACCCGTTGCTAAAAATGTACATGTCGGCGGAAGCCTGAATAAAGCCGATACGATTTTTATTCATACAGGCGATGCGGTTGAGGCCGCGATGATTAAAGGCTCTGTTTGGGTAAAATATTACAACAAAGGTTCTTTAGTTAAAGTGGAAGGAAAAGATTCTATTCCCGCCATCGAAGCGCGCGTCTATATCAGATATGCCGGCGAAGAAACGCATTTCGACGATGCAAGGGTAGGGGATAAGGGCATCTTTGTTTTTCAGAAAGTCCGGCCGGGCAAACGCTATGTGTTATACGTGGCTTCGGAAGAATTTTCGGATGAAAAATACAAAAACGTTCTCTTCCCTGTTGCTAAGGAAATTGAAGTGAAGGAAGCTTATCAAACCTATCCCTTAAACGGGGACGAACCGTTGACATTTACCGTTAAAGTAAATAATTAGAAACATCGCCATGAAGAAACACAGAATTGCCTTAGTTGCCGTCCTTTTAGCCGGAATTTATTTCATCAATATGATTGCCCGTGATCAGAAACCGGCAACGCCTCCTCCTCCCTCGCAGTCGCAAACGCCTTTCTTAACGCCGGAAGAAAAACGGGCGTTGAGAAAAAACCTGGTTGTCAAAGAACTGAATGCCGACGCCAAAGGCAAACGGCAATGGATGGACCATTATACGGTTTGGGATGAAAACGGATATAAACTGGAGGAAATCGAATACGCGGTTTACGGGCAAAGGGAACGGGTAACTTTCGAATACGATTATGCTACAGGCCGCTGCATCCGCGAAAATGTTTACAACGATAAAAATAAACTGTACCGGATACGCAAATACGAATACAACGCCGACGGAAGAAAGAAAATTCAATACAATTATAATCCGGACGGGAAGTTGTATTCCACCAAAATTTACGAATATTCATACAAGTAATTGCAAGCGATGAACGTGGAGTTGGCAAAAATACAGGCTGAACTGGGAAAAATGCCCGGTATTTCATTGGATGAAATGGCAAATATCCGGTTGATGGATCGCATTGATTCAAAGTTTGTCGCACCCGTATCCCTCTTGCCGGCTCTGATCGAGTCGATGCGCTCCGGTTTCAAAGTGCAGGTAATCAACAATATCCGGATTGCGCCTTATGCTACCCAATACTTGGATACGCCCGATTTGAAAATGTTTATCATGCACCAGAACGGTCAGTTGAACCGGCAAAAAATACGGATTCGTTCCTATGTCGATTCGAATCTTTCGTTTCTGGAAATAAAAAATAAGAACAACAAGGGACGGACAAAGAAGACGCGAGTAGCGGTGCCGCTTGCCCAACTTGCTTCCGTCGAGGATTTGAACGATAAAAAACAGTTTCTGGAAGAACATTCGCTCTTCGACAGCGACAATCTGAAACCGTCTTTATCCAATACCTTCCAACGGATTACGTTTGTCAACAACAAAGCGACCGAACGAATTACCGTTGACTTCGATCTTTTTTTCCGAAATTACCGGACGGGTAATGAAACGGCGCTCCACCAACTGATGATTCTCGAACTGAAGCAGGACGGTTGGCAACATTCCGATTTCAGGGATATTCTGTCGCAGTTGCGAATCAAACCGACGTCGTTCAGTAAATACTGTATAGGAATCGTGTTGACCAATCCCGAATCCAAATACAATCGCTTCAAAAGCAAATGCACTTTAATAAATAAATTAATACAAGAAACATTATGATTCAGTCTGATTACGACCCCGAAATTGTAGCCGAACATACTGCCGAACTGGCGGAAAAGGGTCTTACTTTTATGGGAGTAGATGTGTTTGATCCGGCCAATTTCTGGATGCTTTTATTGCGGTTTACATTCAATCTTTTCATTTGTTGGGTAATTATCCAATTTTTTTATTACCGGAAAAGCCGGCGGAAAGATTATTATTTCACGTTTATGCTTTTCAGCGTGACCATCTTTTTGCTGCTGTTCCTTTTACAGAGTATCCCGATGCAGATCGGTTTTGCACTGGGACTTTTCGCTATTTTCGGCATGATTCGTTACCGTACCGAAACGGTACAAATCCGGGAAATGACGTACCTGTTTGTCATCATCGGCATTTCGGTAGTCAACGGATTAGCGATGGAAGTTCCTATTGTTTCCGTTGTGGTTGCTAATTTTTTGTTTATTCTCATCACTTGGATTCTCGAAAGCAATCAGTTTCTGAAGCATACTTCGACGAAAATTGTCCTTTACGAAAAAATATCCCTGATTAAACCGGAAAAATACGAAGAAATGATCGGCGATTTGAAAGAAAGAACCGGTCTGAATATTACGAAAGTGGAAGTCGGGCATATTGATTTTTTGCGCGACGTCGCTTTCCTGAAAGTCTATTATAAAGGCGATTCCGACGAAATAAATACCATCGACAATGTTACCCGGTTTTCATAAACATCTGCTGTATCTGTTTCTGCTGCTTCCTGTTTCCCTTTTTGCTCAGACAGAGAGAGAAACTCATGCCGGCGCATCTTTTTCGTTGACTGTAGAAAAGGATTTGAGCCGTTTTCTGACATTATCGGCGGACGAAGAGGTACGTATCGTTGATAATAATACCGGTTTCGACCGGAGCGTAACTTCCGCAGGAATGGAATATTCGCTTTTCGACCGGAAAGTAAAAATAGGCGCTTACTATGCTTTCATTTACCGGTATAATAATGATTTTCTTTATGAAACGCGGCATCGCTGCTATTTGAATCTTTCTTACAAAGAAACATTCGAGCCGTTCATCCTGTCTTGGCGAGGACGTTTGCAGGGGACTTGGCGCGACGAAAGCAGGGGTGCATACAAAATCAACCCCAAATATGTGATGAAAAATAAATTTGAAGCGGCTTATATGATATGGGGGTCTCCCTGGCGGCCATATCTTTCGTGCGATCTTTCGACGAACTTGAACGAACCCGTCCGTGAATACGAACTGCTGCGCGTCCGTTATGAAGGCGGCGTCAACTGGCGTCTGAATCGCACAACATGGATGGAATTTTTCCTGCGCTATGATGAATATTTATCCGGAACCGACGCCCATAAACTATCGGTAGGAGCCACGTATAAAATGAAGTTATGAGTTAAGAACTAAGAGTTATGAGTGGCGCGAATCGTAGCAAGTAAATTTGGAAATCATATTTTCGTCGATACACATGCTTTCTCCAACTTGTTGAGGTTGAAAGATATGAATCGCTTGTTCTTTCTTCATTTCGCCCGTAGAAGTATCTATGTCATAGACTTTTTGACCGGCACCTCAAAAAAAGATTTAGCCGATATTGATATTTGGCTATTAACAAAAAATATCCTAAATTTGCCTACTCAACAGTTCAAAGAATATATCGACTTTATAAAAAGGAGAGAATGGAATATACCGCAGTTTTTGAAAAAATGGATAGGAGATATTCTTGCAAATGAAATATGCAAACAATGGGATATTCCGAAAATACAATATAATTAAAATGGATAAACAACAGATTGTACAGTACAAGACTTCGTTTGATGCAATTACACAGCACATTACCGGCGAAGAAAGCGGCGAACAAGTAGAGGTTTGGTTTGCCCGAGAATTGCAAAATATCTTAGGATATGCACGATGGGAAAATTTCATGGTAGCCATTCACAGGGCTGTCGATTCGTGTAAAACGCAGAATATTAACGTGGATGACCATTTTCGTGAGGTCACGAAAATGGTCGAACTGGGCAGTGGCGCTAAACGTGAAGTAAACGACTTTATGCTCACCCGTTATGCCTGCTATCTGATAGCGCAAAACGGCGACCCTAAAAAAGAAGAAATCGCTTTTGCTCAAAGTTATTTTGCCATTCAAACGCGCAAAATAGAATTGATTGAAGAGCGGTTATCTTTTTTATCCCGTATGGAAACCCGTGAACGGCTGCGAACTTCAGAAAAACAACTCTCGCAAAATATTTATGAACGTGGGGTGGATGACAAAGGATTCGGACGTATCCGTTCAAAAGGCGACACAGCTTTGTTTGGCGGATACACGACCGAAGATATGAAACAGCGTTTGGGCGTGAAATCGAACCGTCCGTTAGCCGATTTTTTGCCGACACTGACGATTGCCGCTAAAAATCTGGCAACAGAAATGACGAACCACAACGTTGACGAAAAAAATTTGTTTGGCGAATCGGCAATAACCAGCGAGCATGTGCATAATAATACAGCCGTTCGTTCTATTTTGGGACAAAGAGGCATCAAGCCGGAAGAACTTCCTCCTGCCGAAGACATTAAAAAATTAGAGCGACGTGTAGCTAATGAAGAAAAGAAAATAAAACAAAGCAGTAAAAAACTGCCGAAACAAAATAAATAATATAAACAAAATAATGATTGTTCGATTATACCGAAAATATGTGCCGCAAAAAGTGCGAAACATAATATATGACGCTTTTTTGAGCGATTTGCTTAACTTAACGAGAAGTTATAAAGGAATCATAAAGGTTAAATTTGTGTATATTTTCAGGAAATGGCTGCCGGATACGCCTGAGAATCAATTATTTGCCTTTCTTGGAAAGAACGGATTTTCGCCGTATCCTTATCCTTTCCGGCTGAAATATAAAAAATTACCGGTTGACTGTTTTCAGGATAAAAGTCTGGGCATGTGTTATGTCATCCATTCCGGCAAACGGCTATACTTTCCGGATAATTACCGTAAAAAACGCGCAGTCGCTTCTTATCGTTTTTTGTCTATGGAACAAGATGCGGCTTCTCCACATCAGTATATAAAGGATATAAATCGTTTAAAAGGGAAAACGCTTCTTGATTTGGGCGCTGCCGAAGGAATGTTCACTCTCAGTGTAATTGATATTATCAATCATGCCTATCTGTTTGAATGTGAAGAATATTGGATAAAAGCGCTAAACGCAACCTTTGCTCCATGGAAAGATAAAGTGACCCTTGTTCCTAAATACGTCAGCGATAAAAACGATGAAGACAACATTACCATCGACCGTTTTCTGGAAGGGAAAGACACAACCAACCTCTTTCTGAAAATGGATATTGAAGGATATGAACAGGCCGCATTAAGGGGCGCCGAAAAAACATTCAAAGAAGCAAAAGACATTGATTTCTCCATTTGTACGTATCACCGCGAAGAAGATGCAATTGAAATAGGAAACTATTTAAAAGCCAATCATCTCGAAACGGAACATACGGAAGGATTCATGTATATGGGAAACAGTTTCAGGAAAGCAATAATTAGAAGGAAATACAGTTAATCATTTAATTAATTAGAAGATGTTGAAAGAAAACATTGAATTTATAAAGGAAAATACAAAGCAAACAGTTGATTTAGTCACATTTGCAATTCCAGTATATAATGCCGAAAACTACATAGAAAAAACAATGCTTTCAGCATTAAATCAAACGTATCCGCACATAGAGTTCCTTATCGTGGACGATAGAGGTACAGACAGTACGATGAAAATTATTGAAAATATCGTTGCAACCCATCCTCGCGGCAAACATATACGAATTGTAAAACATCCGTCAAATATTGGTATTGGAGCCGGTCGCAATACGGCTATTGAACAGGCAAACGGAAAGTACCTTTTCTTTATGGATAACGATGATACGGTAACCCCTGATTGTATCCAAAAATTGTATGACAAAATGCTGAAAACAGATGTTGATTTTGTCTGTGGCTCCCACAACGAAGTGGAAAAGGGAAAAATCAGGATAAGGTCAAACAATTTCATTGAAAAAGACAAGAAACAAATAATTTTAAGTTATTTTGATTCACGCAAATTCCCGTCCATAGCTACATGGAATAAGTTGTTCAAAGTATCTTTTTTGCGGGAAAATAATATCCGGTGTGTCCCTCATCAAATAACGGAAGACTGGTATTTCACTTTTCAGCTACTGTTGCATGCACAATCGTATTGTGTAATTCCCGATATTACTTATTCTTATCTATATTGTCATTCGCTGGAAAATAAATCAAAAGAATGGTTCCATGTCCTCTATCGGCAATTGGTGGAAATATCCGGCGATTCGGTAGAATATTTACGAAAATCACCTTTAGAAGCCTCATTAAAACGGAAAATCAAAATAAAATTATTCACGTTAAGGTTGTATATGTCCCGAGCAGTATTAAAACCCGGATATCAGGAGTATATTACTGATTTTTTAAATCCGGCGTTTTTAAAAGATAAAGACATTTTTCGGAGTATTACATTGATGTGTGCGTACATTTTTTCAAATATGCCGCTTTTTGTGAAAAAAGCAGGACTGCATATTGTATCCATAATCAAAAATTTATAAAATTTTCGCCCAATGATAGTTAAATTATATAGAAAGTATATTCCCGAAAAAACAAGGGATAGTATTTACGATGCATTTCTTGGTTCTTTCCTTTTTTTCCTGAGAAATTTTCCAGAAAGTATAAAGTATTTTTTCTTTTATGTATTTCAAGTGTTTATTTCCGATACTCAAGAAAATAGACTGCGCATATTCATGGGAAAACATGGTATAACGAATTTCCCTTATGAATTTGCATTGAAGTACAAAAAACTCCCCATAAACTGCTTTTATGATGAACAGCAAAAAATGTATTATATCCTTCATCAAAGCAAAAAAATGTATTTCCCATCGAATTATAAAAAAAGAGATGCAGTAAGAATTTACCGGAGTTTGATTATGGAACAGGATATTCTTTCCCCACACCGGTATATAGCGGATATAAATCGTTTAAAAGGAAAAACCATTCTGGATATTGGCGCCGCAGAAGGAATATTTTCCTTAGACGCCATTGATATAGCGAGACATGCTTATCTGTTTGAATGTGAAGAATATTGGATAAAAGCGCTGAACGCAACCTTTGCTCCATGGAAAGATAAAGTGACCATTGTTCCTAAATACGTCAGCGATAAAAATGATGGAGAGAACATTACCATCGACCGTTTTCTGGAAGGGAAAGACAAAACCAGCCTCTTTTTGAAAATGGATATTGAAGGATATGAACAAGCCGCATTAAGGGGCGCCGAAAAAACATTCAAAGAAGCAAAAGATATTGATTTTTCCATTTGCACGTATCACCGCGAAGAAGATGCAATTGAAATAGGGAACTATTTTAAAGCCAGTCATTTTGAAACGGAATATACGGAAGGATTCATGTATATGGGAAGCAGTTTCAGAAAAGCAATAATTAGAAGAAAACTGTAATTCCCTTTCACTAATATGAAGACGGAAAATATAAATAAACTTGAAAAATTGATTGTCAACTATCAACAGGCAACGCGCGGTCAGGTAGATATGAAAAAATTCACTTATTATGCAATCACTTACCACTCGACGGCTATTGAGGGCAGTACATTGACGGAAGGGCAGGTTTATAACTTGCTCGACCAAGATATACCCGCCAAAAATAAACCTTTTTCAGAGCAACAAATGGTAATCGACCACCAAAAGGCGCTCGTTTATACACTCAACAAAGCGAGCGAAAAACAACCGCTTACCGAAACTTTAATACATGAAATCGGTGGCAGGGTGGTAAAAAACACCGGCAGCGTTTACAGTACCGCATTAGGAACATTCGACAGCACACGCGGCGATTACCGGCTTGTAAATGTTCATGCAGGGGCGCGGACGTTTCCGAATTACAGCAAAGTACCTGACCTTATGAAATCTTTTGTTGAAACAACCAACAAGCGCATGGAAGAGGCAAAAACCGTTCAACAAAAATGGGAAGCGGCTTTCTATGCCCATTTTCAATGGGTGAGCATACACCCCTTTGCCGATGGCAACGGACGTACCAGCCGCTTGCTCATGAATTACATTTTGGCTTGCTTCGATTTACCGATTTTCTATGTGTATAAAAGCCACCGTATTTCTTACATTCAGGCATTAGAAAAAGCGCGGGAAACGGATAATACCGCCGTATTTTATAACTTTATGTTTAAGCAATACAAAAGGTTTCTGGAAAAGGAAATAAAGGCGGTTGGATAG
>JAISNS010000278.1 GCA_031276105.1 Dysgonamonadaceae bacterium | reverse complement strand
GGGCCGTACCAGAATAAACGAGCTTCTGCATCGGCTGGCAATTCGGTCGGCGGCGTGGTATAGATAATCTCTGCCGTGCGCGGTTCATTGCCGTCCGGCCATGTATCGGGAACAATACTTGGAGTCCTCAGACTGCTGCCGCTGTCATCGCGGTATCCTTTGGGTTCCCAAGCTGCCGTAGTGGCGGTTCCGGTAACGTTGAGAGGCGTAGCAGCGTCCGCGAGATTTGCCCAAGGCTGGTTAATGTCGTTGTGGTGGTACTTGTCACCCAAACCGCTGTTGTTGACGCCATCGTAATGGGCAACTAAGCCGGATTGTACATAATCGCTTGTTGCCGCATACGGATAATTGCCGTAAATGTAAATCGTATTTCCGCCGCCGGTGTGTCCGAAACTGGGGGAAACGCTCTTGGTTGCAAAGGATTTCTCAAGGCTTGCTTCCAGCGAGCGGCAATTGTCCAACACGGCTTTTACGAGGTGATTACCGGCTGCAAACGTCTTTGAGAAGGAATTTGCCGTTGTTGTAACGGCATATTTATAGGTGGCGCCGCCGTCGTCGCTCGCATACCAGGTGTACATTTTTGCGTCGGTCGGGGGCGATTCGAGTTCAAATGTAACCAGGTCGCCACCCAAAATTATGGATTCGTCCGGCGATACTATTTTCACTTTTTGGGTTCCTGTTGGTGGGTTTTCTTCCAAACCGAGGCGTTTCCAGCGGACGCCATCCCAAACAAGAATACCGGTACAAGTGTTTTCGTTGAGGTTGTAAACCAAAGCGCCCGGCAACTGCGCTTTGGCGGTCGCGATGTCTGCGCCGCCCATTCCCGCAAAACCGGAAGGAATAACTTCCGGATCATTGATATTCACGTTCGACAGAATTAATCCGCCTTTCGCGCCGTTGTTTAAATCCAGAATCGCGCCCTCTTTGGGAGCGTTGGCGCTACCGATAGTTACCTGCGCAAGCAGGTTTGCGCTTAAAATAAGCGCTGCTGATAATACTAAAATTTTTTTTGTCATTGTAATTGTTGTTTATAATATTTATAATTCTTAATTTCTAATTCATTTCTCTTTCTGTCATTGCGGGCTTGACCCGCAATCCCCTGATTAAATGTTCTGCGTTGTTCAGGGGATCCCGCGTCAAGCGCGGGATGACAACGGGGTATGGGATGACAACGGTGTATGGGATGACAACGGGGATAAACGGGCACAAAAAAAAACCTGCCCAATCTTTTTTAAAGATAAGACAGGTATTGTATTTTTCTGAAATATAGTTATTTCTCTCGCGCGCGCGGTATATTGTGTGTGTGTGTGTGTGTGTGTGTGTGTGTGTGTGTGTGTGTGTGCATAATTCCGTTAACTTCCAAATGTTGGAAGTTAAGAATACATAATAAACCGTAAATTTCGGAAGCTGCCATCTTTATTGTTGTTTTACAAAAACCGCTGCAAATGTAATTTGTTTAATCGAATTATGCAAATATTTTTTGAAAAAGCGTGCATTTCAAACGGTTGTTCGCGCGTTGTATGAAAGGTAACGAAGAATCGGCCATTTGAAATGCCATCCATAGGGAAACGTTTGATAGTTTTTTCAATTACTTTTATTACCTTTGCCGCCGTAAAAGACAAAACAAGTCAAACAATCGCATGCAAATCAAATTTTGTATTCATCTTTTGCAAAAAACGAATGTATGGAAGATATTGTATTTTCAAATTATACCATTGATTTTGCCCGGGTTGCATTAGAATATTGCGTATTTGTAGAAAAAATAAAAGAGAGCGACAAAAAGACTTTCGTAGATAATATGACCAAAGTATTGCCGCTGCTTTACCTGAAAATATCCGTTATTCCCGAAATAAAAACCTGTTACGATTCGGAGATGGAAAGTAAGGTTACTGAAAATATGTATGCGCAGGTGCAGGAAAATATCGCCGGACTTTTAGGCGAAGCCGACCTTTATTTAGAAACGTTTCACCCGGATATCCGCCTGAGCGATTCGCCGGTAGCCGTTAAAATATCGGAAGATTTGGCGGATATTTATCAGGACTTAGGCAATTTTATCGCCATATTCAAAAATGGGCAAAAGGAAACGATGAACGATTCGTTGCTTCTCTGCATCGACAATTTCAGGCGATTTTGGGGACAACGAACGGTAAATGCTTTGCGTGCGCTGCATTTCGTCAAATATAAATTGGAAATAGAAACGTGATATTTTGGGACGAACAATAACAAAAGAAGAAATAGCCGCATTTGAAAGTGAAGTATTCACCGGACAAATATGTGAAATCGAAAATCCGGTCGACGTTACTGCGGCGGTTCGTTATTTAGTTAATTTCAATCATTTAGGCTTCGATACGGAAACCCGACCGGCTTTCAGAAAGGGAACTTCAAACGAGGTTTCGCTCATTCAACTGGCGACGAACGATAGCTGTTTCCTTTTCCGTTTGAACAAAACAGGCTTTTCCACTCCGCTTATTCACTTGTTGTCCAATCCATCCATATTGAAAATCGGCTTATCGCTGCGAGACGATTTTTCTTCCATGATGCGAAGAATGAAATTTGCCCCGGATGGGTTTATTGACCTTCAAAATCTTGTGAAAAAGTATGATATTGATGATATCAGTTTACAAAAAATATATGCTTTATTATTTGGGAAGAAAATATCCAAAGGTCAGCGTTTAAGTAACTGGGATGCCGAATTATTAACGGAATCGCAGAAAAAATACGCGGCATTGGATGCTTGGGCTTGCCTTAAAATCTACGAAAAATTATGCTCTACAAAAAAATTTACTTGAGTCCGAAAAAAGAAGAATCAATCAAACGTTTTCATCCCTGGATATTTTCGGGGGCAATTCATTATGCCGAAGGTACGCCGGAAGAAGGCGAAATAGTGGAAATCTATGATTCGCAAGCGAATTTTCTGGCTTTGGGACATTGCCAAATCGGGTCTATTGCCGTCCGCATCCTGACCTTCCAAAACGAACCTGTCAACGATCTGTTCTGGGAAAAACGTTTCGAAACGGCTTTTCAACTTCGCCAATCGCTGGGTTTATCTTATTCACGCAACAATACTTACCGCCTGATTCACGGGGAAGGCGACTCCATGCCCGGACTGATTGTCGATATTTACGGAAATACGGCAGTCATGCAGGCACATTCGCCCGGAATGCATATCATACGGGATAAGTTAGCCCGCGCATTGAAAAAAATAATGGGAAACACCATTGAAAATATTTATTACAAGTCGGAAAACACGCTTCCTTACAAAGCCGGGCTGGAGGCCGAAAACACGTATTTAACGGGCGGCGAAAATCCTTCGGGGATTGCCGTCGAAAACGGCTTGCGGTTTCGTGTGGATTGGATTAAAGGACAAAAAACCGGTTTTTTCATCGACCAGCGAGATAACCGGAGTTTGTTGGAAAAATACGCCGACAGACGGAATGTGTTGAATCTGTTTTGTTATACCGGGGGATTTTCCTGTTATGCCTTGCGGGGCGGCGCCCGGCTGGTTCATTCGGTGGACAGTTCGTCGAAAGCGGTTCTCCTCACGGACGAAAATGTCAGGTTGAATTTTCCGGGTAACAACCGGCATCAATCGTTTGTCGAAGATGCTTTCAAGTATTTGAAAAAAACCGCCTCTTCCTACGATTTGATTGTTTTGGATCCGCCGGCATTTGCTAAACATCGTGATGTGTTGAGAAATGCGCTGCAAGGCTACCGAAAACTGAATGTGGCCGCTTTAGAGAAAATCCAAAGCGGCGGAATATTGTTTACTTTTTCCTGTTCGCAAGCCGTTTCCCGGGAAGATTTCCGCTTGACGGTTTTCAGTGCGGCGGCGCAAGCGAAGAGAAAAGTAAAAATTCTCCATCAACTCGCTCAACCGGCCGATCACCCGGTTGACATATATCATCCTGAAGGAGAGTATCTTAAAGGATTAGTATTAGCTGTCGAATAAGTCTTCAAAGTTAAACTTTGTTAAATGCAAGAAAATTTGTGCTCGAAAACTATGTTTTATAACATAAAATCTTTTACCTTTGCACTGTGTTTTTCATGGTATTAGATTTAAGGTTAACAATGAAGATTGGTTGTCGGGATGACAACCTTTTCTTTTTTAAACAATCGTTGCTGTCATTTGAATATAACTTATGCCTAATTAAAAAATATCACGTACCTTTACAGACACAAATTTACAAAGATGGAAACAAAAACGTACAAGCGTTTGCCTTACGGCAACTCCGACTTCAAGCGGATCGTCACTGAAAATTATGCCTATGTCGATAAAACCCGGTATATTGAGATGTTGGAACGAGAATCCAATCCCAATCACTTTTTCATTCGTCCGCGCAAGTTCGGCAAGAGCCTGTTCTTCATGACGCTGTGGTATTACTACAACCTCAATGAAGCGGAAAATTTCGACCAACTGTTCGGAAATCTTTATATAGGCAAACATCCTACGCCGGAAAGAAATTCGTATGCCCTGCTGAAACTGGACTTTTCAGGTTTGGATACTTCCAGCGAAGAAGACTTCAAGATTGCTTTTTCGAGTTGTGTGCAGAGCGCCGTTTGTAATTTCCTTTGTATTTATTCGCATATTTTTCCCGAAGCAGATAAATATGTCAATCAGATAGAACAGGAGAATCAGGGTATCCGGTCTTTGGAAAAGATTTTTTACTTGGCCGAACAGAACAAGGTAAAACTTTTCTTCATCATCGACGAATACGACCATTTTGCCAACGACCTGATTGCTATGGGCAACCGTCAGGGTAAAGATTTCTACAAAACGATGATAGCCGCCAACGGTCTGGTACGCGATTTCTACGAACGGATAAAGATTGCCGCCAAATCTTCCATTGTCAATCGCACGTTTATCACGGGCATCTCTCCGGTGATGCTCGACGACCTTACCAGCGGATACAACATCGCTCAGATACTGACGCTCAATCCGAAATACAACGAGATGATGGGTTTCACGCAAGAAGAAGTCGAATGGCTGATGAAAGAAACAGGCGTTGATAAATCTCTGATTAATGTGGATTTGGAAGCATATTACAACGGTTACCTGTTCCATCCGGATGGAGAAGAGCGGGTCTATAATCCCGCCATGATCCTGTATTTTTTCGGACAAATTCTTGACTTTGGAAAACCGCCCAAAAATATCGTCGATTTGAACTTACAAACGGATTACGGACGTTTGCGCCGCCTTGTTCAAAACGATGATAACCGCGAAACGCTCATCCGCATCATGAAAGAAGACGGAATCGTTTCGGAAATACTGGAAAAATTCTCCATCGACCGGATAAACGATGAAAGATATTTCATTTCCCTGCTCTTTTACATGGGTTTGCTGACGATTAAAGAATCGTACCTGTTTCAGTTAAAGCTCGGTATCCCCAACTATTCCATCCAAACGCTGTATTGGGAATACATCATGCTGCTGACGGAGGAAACGTCTCCCGACCTGAACATTGAAGCGCGTCCGCTGAACGAAGCGATTTACGTTTTGGCGATGGACGGCAATTTAGAGCGATTTATAGCATACGTCTCCGAAAACGCCTTCAGCAAACTCTCCGACCACGATTTGCGTCGTTTCGACGAAAAATACATCCAAATTCTTCTGCTGGCTTATCTTTTTATAAGCAAGGTATATGTCCCGATGAGCGAATACGAAACCGTACCCGGCCGCACGGATATTTATTTGCAACGCAGCCCGTTGCTTCCGCAAATAAAATACGAGTGGGCACTGGAACTGAAATACTGCAAGACGAACGCAAGTGAAACGGAAATTGCCGCACAACAGAAAGAAGGGCAGACACAGTTGGAACACTACCTCGCTTCCCACCGTTTAAGAAACCGTTCAGACCTGAAAGCGGCGGTTATCGTGTTTATCGGGAAGAATAAATACCGGATTACAGCCATTTAATTGCCCGGCACATGCTAATCCGATTATTTTAATTGATTATTTTCAACAAAACATTTGCACAATTTGATTTATTGAATTACATTTGCAGCGGTTTTTGAAAATCAATAACAAATATGGCCGCTTCCGAAATTTACAGTTTATTATGTATTCTTAACTTCCAACGCTTGGAAGTTAACGGAATTATGCGTACACACACACACACACACACACACACACACACACACACACACACACACACACACACACACACACACACACACACACACACA
>JAISNS010000251.1 GCA_031276105.1 Dysgonamonadaceae bacterium | reverse complement strand
CCATTTTGCGGATGAATTTTCGAACCTGTGTCAGCCTCCTTGAGACACCGGTAAGAGTGAATATACGGTGTGAAAATTCGGCTGTTGTCTGTATATAATCGCCCGAAACAGTTCCTTTTATCATTTCCCGGTATGAATCCAACTCGCTCTCTCCGGAGGTGTAATTCAGCCGGATTAAACCGCTTAATCCATTTTCCATATAGATATGCAGCCACCAGTCAACACTGTTACGGTGAGCATCTACTATCTTTCCGATGCATGCGTTACTTAGGGACATTTGTGATTTCTAATAGACGGCATCATAAGTTCAATTAGTAAATGCAACTAAAGCAAGAAAAAAATCGCTGTTTGGGGCATGCCCCAAACAGCGATTAAGAAAAAAGTTTTTACTTTGTAGTTGATATTAAAAATAAAAAACAAAATGATTATCCGTTGTTTCGCCCAGAATAATTATCTTTACAACAAAAAACTATTAAAGTCATGAAATTATTAAATTTCGTATCCCAATACCCGGACGAGGCCAGTTGCAGAGCCAAGTTCAAAGAATACCGGGATAAACAGGGGGTTATTTGTCCTCATTGCGGAGGCAAAGCGCACTATTGGAAAAAAGACAAAGAAAATTATGAGGGTAAAGCATGTGGTAAACGTCAAAGTTTACGTGCCAATACGGTCATGCACGGTTCCCAACTGCCTTTTCGTTACTGGTTCATAGCAATTCATCTATTAACAAGTACAAAGAAAAGTTTTCCGCCGCGGAACTTCAACGTCAGTTAGGGCACAAACGTTATGAGCCGATTTGGACTATGCTTCATAAGCTACGTCAAATCATGGGTAAACATGATGAATTATATACTTTGTCTGGTGTAATTGAACCGGATGAAGGTTTCTTTTCTACAGAAATGGAAGAAGAGGAAAAGGTCGGGCCACTAAAGCGGGGCCGCGACAGTCAGAAGAAAAGCAAAGTGCTTGTGATGATAGAGAGCAAACCGGGTTGAAGGCAAAATAACAAAAACAGGCAAACAGCGCCAGACAGGTCATTTGAAAATGATTGTGATAAATGACTTGAAGTCGGAGACGATAACCCCGTTAGTAGAGAAAAACGTTTCCGGTAAATCGACTGTTGATTCCGACAACTCAACTTCTTACGTTAAATTAAAAGATGTCATCAAGGAACATCGTCCTCAAGTAATCCCCGGGAAAGAAGTCGCTAAAATGCTGCCCTGGGTTCATATTGCAATCAGCAATGCCAAACGGATGCTCTTAGACATATTTTACGATATAAAACCGGAATATCTGCAATTTTACTTGAATGAGTTTTGCTATAAATTTAACCGTAGATATTTCGGCGAAAATTTATTTGACAGGCTTATGATTGCCTCTGTGTCTTATAAAAACCAATTTAGGTGTAATAACGGATAATCATTATAAACAATTAACTCGGGAGCAAAGATACGAAATAGAAGTGTTGCTCCGGGCAGGAAAAAGACAAAAAGAGGTAGCAGAACTTCGTTTATCAGGAAAGACAAAAAGAATGGCGGGACTCTCTATAAACATCTTCGACACAAACTCAAACACCGCAAACGACCGGCGGGCGGAAAGAAAGTCATTATTCCCGACAAGGTGTCTATTGATTTGCGTCCCGATATTATCAATCAAAAAAAACGTTTTGGCGATTGGGAAATTGATCCCATTGTTGGGACGGAAAATAAAGGCGCTATCCTGACTGCTACCGAAAGAACTGCCGGTTTCCTCCTGATGAAAATATTGCCCGAAGGAAAGAACGCAAAGGCTTTGGAGAAAGAACTTTTCTTTCTTCTCTTACCCTGTAAACAGCATGTCCACTCAATTACTTCCGATAATGGAACCGGGTTTTACGAACATAAACTGATCGCTAAAAAGCGGAATGCCGATTTTTATTTTGCCCATCCTTATTCTTCATGGGAAAGAGGTCTCAACCAATACACCAATGGACTCGTGAGACAATATATCTCTAAAAAAGTATGCTTTACTAAATACAATGATGCGGATATCACATCTTTTCAACTCAAAATCAATCGAAGACCAAGAAAATTACTTAACTTCGAATCGCCTAAAGATTTTTTCTTTAGAAAAGTTGCATTCGTTACTTGAATCTGCGTATCCAAACTGTCTTATTCTAACTATAGTTTACCTTTGCCGGTCGGTTAAATCCTTACTTTCATACAACAAAAGTAAATCTTTAACCCCGATTTTCTTCAACCGCAAACTTAAGGATTCTGTCCGTATATATTTTGTATGTGAGCCAGCATTTTGTCTGAACAACTGCGCCGGGTAGAATGTTAAAATCGTTTTTTTGTCGAAAAAATTTGCTCTTCTTGCAATAACTGCCTATATTTGCACGAAAAGATGGGTTAAGCCGCACATGTTCGATTGGTAAACTCATCAGTTTCATTCAAATTCCGAGACAAGTTCTTACTGCTAATGGCGGGCCGCGTCCTTCTTTAGGATATGCTTTGCACGGCGGATTACAAAGGTAGTAAAACACTCAAATCCTGTCATACGGAGTTTTTCAAATCCATATTGTGCGGCTTTCTCAAATATTGAGCAGGAAGAAAATAATTTTATTTTTCTTCCTGCTTTCATTTTCTACCACCTTGTCCGGGAAATTTAGTCCCTGGTACATTGATGCGGTTTCGTCCGGCAGCCCGGTCGCAGAAGTCAACTACCTGATTCCACTTTGCTTTCACTTGAGCGTTTTCAACTTTTGGCGGTTCATTCTCTTTTTTAAATCGCCCTAACCGTATCTGTTCCCAACTGCCGGGTTCAGGGACACCCGGCTCTTCACTGCGCATTGTTTTTTGAGACGAATCCTTGTACCAAAAGCGGCAAGACATCCAAAGGGCAACGGAATGGGTGATGAACGCAAATAACGGGGTATACTGATATTCTGCCCTGTGCTCCGAGCGATTTTGTTCATTTCCGCAAGATTTTGCTGTGCTGCGGCTTGAAAAAAACTTTATAAGGAGTGACTGAATAAAAACCTACATTTGCATCATCCCTTAAGGAACGGGAAAACTTTCCCCGTAGAAAGTTGAAACTTTCTACGTAGAAAATCAGAACTTTCTACGGGGAAAGTTATGAAGTGCCAAGGGGTGTTTATAACAGTTTATAATTCAAATATTTAAAAGCCGAAGAATTATGGCTGTCAGATTAAAGGAAACTGGGGGCGCCTTGCTTCTGCGTTTTGACGTTTAAAATTCAAATTCTACCAGTAACGGATAATGGTCGGACATCATATCGGTGTCGGCGTCATAGATATATTCCGCGCGGACGGCGTATTTTGCCATAGTCGGATTAAGCCACATGAAATCAATGCGGCTACCTTCCGTCTGATTTTCCGAATACTTTTTCGTGGGGCAGCTCACTGTAAAGTTTGAATGGAACAGACGGTAAGCATCTTTAAAACCGGCATCTTTGAGGGATTGAATGACGGAGAAATCGAGTTTGCCCTGATCCAGATTTCTGATATGCGCGTTTTCCGTTTCGGATTTTTGTCGTAATTCCAGGTATTTCCGGCTATAGAAAGGTGCGTCGTCTCCCGAAAGCGAATTGAAGTCGCCCATGATAACTATTTTTTCATTTTCAGGGATCAGGGCTGCGTGCGCCAGAATTTCTTTTACCTCTGCTCTTCTTTTAGTCAGGCTGTGAGGCGAAAAATGAATCACGAAGACATGAATATCCCGGATGCGCGCATAGATATAAGCGTGCCACATATTATCAACCACTTTCCGAACATTCACAATCGGGTATCCGGAAGACAGCGCTGTAGGAAAACCATCTTCTTTTGAAATTACGGCATAGTCATGGCCGTAACGCGCCGCGAATTTTTCCATACTCTTTTGGGTAAAATAATTCATTTCCTGACAGGCCAGAATATCGGGAGCAATCTTTTTTACCCAGTCCGTATACCGGTCCTGAATAAGACTGTCTTTTTGCAAGCCATACAGGATATTGTATGTAAGTATTTTGAATCGGGTTTGTCCGTTAGCCGGTTGCAATCCCATCGTCAGGCACCCGACAAGAATAATTGTCCGGAAAAAAGTTTTAATTTTCATATTCTGATTTTATTATATTTGCGAATAAGATTGAAAGAGGTTGGTTTGTCAATTATCAGAAGAATATCCCGGATTCTGATCTGTTTTTTGATCCAGCGCTTTATTGTAGTTAAATTCGGAATCTGGAATTTTCCACAAATAATGTCTCTCTTTTATTTCCGTCCACGCACCATCGACATTATAATACTTTCCCACCAATTCCTGTGCCTTCTTCAGGCGAACCGTCAGGTCCCAATGTTTTCCTTCATTCATTCGTTCATACGTTTCTTCTTTAATGAGCAAGTCAATGAACTTTTCCATTGTATTACAGTCTGCCGGTTTATAATCCAGTTCCGGATTTGCGACATCAGGATCATGTCCGTAACCGCGACGGCGCAAGCGATTCAACATTTCAACCGATTCAGCCGTCGGCGCTCCTGCAACTCTTGCAGAAGCTTCCGCATACGTAATCAATACATCGGTATAACGAATCAGCGGAATCGACACATTGGCGCCTCCTCCCTGCGAATAGGGATCCCAATATTTGACAAAAAGACAGGTATATTCGCCATAAGCGTCGGCTCCGAACACATAAAATCCCAAATTCAGATGATAACGGAGGTCGGTCTCGTCCCAGTTTGCGATAACCTGATTTCTCAGGTCCGAATAATGCGTATAATAGCCGTTTCCGTTCAACATCGTTTTCCCCTCTATGCTGTATTGCGGATGAGCCGTAAAAGACAGATAATTCCATGTCCGGCTATCGGTGCGTGATGTTTTAATGTAAAAGACCTCTTCCGTCGAAGTCGCCAGATCGTATCCGAACACTTTGTCGAAGTCTCTCACATTCGATACGTTTACCAGCGAATAAGTTCCGCTGTTTATGACATCTCCTGCAAGGGCTTTTGCCTGATCATAATCTTCCGTCCACATACAAACATCGGCTAACAGGGCTTTTGCCGCCAGTTTATGAGGCGTTCCGATCAGGCGCGGGATGTCCGGGGCGTTATCTATTGCATACTTTAAATCCTCAATGATGAAATCATAAATTTCCCGTACCGAAGTTTTTTTCAGGTTCCATTCCGTCATGTTTGTTTCCGTTCTCAACGGCACACTTCCCCAGTGAAGGACGAGACTGAAATAGTTGTATGCACGCAGGAATCGAAGCTCCCCCAGATAAGATTTTATTTCCGCTTCGGTCATGGCCTTTGCTTCAGGCAATTTTCCGATGGCCGTATTGCAATACAGTACAGCTCTGTAAATAGCGCTCCAATTGGTTGCGCTCCGTGTGATGTGGGTTGCGTTTACGAGACCATTATATCCTCTGTACGTCTGATATACGCCTTTGGGGTAACAATATTCGGTATTGATTTCTAATGTTGCGAACCAATTTGCATCATAGGCGACGCGCATTTGATTGAGCGGCGACATAACCGCTGCATTTGCTTCATCCTTTGTATTGTAAAAGGTAGAAGTAGCAATAGCATAGGTATAGTCGTTTTCGTTCAACCAGTCGTTGCAAGACATGAAGGGTAACGTCGTCAGTATTACTGTCGTTATTTTACATATTACATGTTTCATTTTCTTTTCCGTATTAAATTGTCAGAATTGTATTTTCGCACCCAAAGAGAGTGTTTTACTGTTGGGATAAGTCAAGTGGTCAATGCCGTTATCAATATCACTGCCCTTTGAACTTACTTCCGGGTCAACACCTCTGTATTTTGTAAACGTCA
Organism: Dysgonamonadaceae bacterium; assembly: GCA_031276105.1. Classification (GTDB taxonomy): domain Bacteria; phylum Bacteroidota; class Bacteroidia; order Bacteroidales; family Azobacteroidaceae; genus Azobacteroides. Next base: position 5,149 of record JAISNS010000251.1, on the reverse strand, counting down.
GGTAGTTTTGAGCGCTTATGAACAAACGTATTCCTTGCAGCCAGTTTCCGGTACTCCATTTCGTGCAGGGGAAATTGTAAGCCAGACAAATGTTCTTCAAGCGCAAATAAGAACCATCCTCGAGGAAACGATCGGAGTATTTTAAGGATCCGACGGCTTCGATTTTCGGATAATGTGCTTTTGAATTGTCCTGTCCTTCCCTCCAACTTTCGTAATAGACTTTCCGCTCAATGTTCATACCTTGTCCGTAACTGTAATTTCTCATTTCACTTAAATTGAAAACATCATTTCCATGGGAACCCTGGAAAAAGAAATTAAAATCCCAGTTTCCGTATCGGAATCCGCAGTTCAGCCCGTATGTGAAATCGGGGTAAGGAGAGCCGGCTATGTAGCGATCATCCAGATCCGTATATTGTTCATCCTTATTTATATCTTCGTATGCCAGACTTCCGTTCTCGTTCAAACCGACATCCTTGTAGGTATAAAACGCGCCCAAAGGTTCGCCTTCACGTATGATTGTAATAGCCCCCGAACCGTAATTACTGTAAATTGTTCCGAAAATATCGGCGCCATCCGATAACTTTTCCACCCGATTTTTATTGTGTGCAATATTGAATTGTGCAATAAAATCAAAGTCTTTCGTACGGATAACATCCGCGTCCAGCAAAAGTTCAAATCCGCGATTGCTCATACTTCCGATGTTCTGCGTAGTGGAAGAATAACCGGATGAAGCCGGCAGATAAACCGTATTCAGCAAATCCGTTGTCAGTTTGTAGTAATAATCCGCCGTGATGCGTAAACGGTGATTGAACAAACTCACATCCAGTCCGGCATCCCATTGAGAGGTTGTTTCCCATTTCAAATCACCCGGATACACGCCGGTCGGCGCATAATACGTATAATTACCGTTACCGGTAGCGGTCTTTCCTGAAACCAGCAGGTTTTGCGTAGAATAAGGATCAATGGCCGTAGAACCTGTTTGTCCGTATCCGAGCCTGATTTTCATATTCGACAATTTATCCAATCCCTTCATAAAGGGTTCATCCGAAATTCGCCAGGCCAAAGCTCCGGACGGAAAATAACCCCAGCGTTGATTGGCAGAATAACGACTTGAACCGTCGGCGCGGATACTTACCGTTGCCAGGTATTTGCCGTTGAAAGAATAGTTAATGCGTGAAAGGTAAGACATTAATCCCCACTTGGTATAACTCGTTGTGGGCGTATTGATCGTACCGGCCGAACCTAAATCGTTTGTATAAGTAACGTCGCTCAAAAACGTATTGCCCGATGCTGCAAGCGTTTTATGAACATACTGTTGATAGGTATAGCCGGCCATAAGATCGAACTTGTGGGCATTATTAAGGGTAAAGTTATAATTTACAATATCCTCATTCACTATGGTTGTGTACCGGTTGTGGTTAACTGATGCACTGTTGTTTTGATATATGTACTTCAGCGTGGTATACGCATCGTATCGGGCATCCGAGTTTTCCATCCCAAACGTGGCTTTAATTGATAACCCTTTCAATGGTTTACAGGTAATCGAAGTGTTGACATTCGTCAGGTTTGTCACTGTTTTATAGCTCGATTCATAAGCCATAGACAATGGATTCTTTACCTCGTGGGAGGACCAGGAAAACCAGGAACGAAGATCTTTGTAATTGCCGTTTTCGTCGTAGGGCGTAAATAAGGGAGAAGCGGAAAATATTGAGCCGATCATGGAAGAACCGCCGTTTCCTCCTCCATCCGATTGATTCATTTTTTCGATCAGTGAATATCCCAGTTGGAGCGAGACATCTATCTGCGGATTAACAGCAAAATCCAGACTCGACCGCAAATTGTACTTGTCGTATGAACTATTGGGGATTAAACCGTCTCGCGTCAAAGCCGAGGCGCTTATAAAATATTTGGTATTTTCAGCGCCTCCCGTAACCGTTAAACTGTGATTGACCATCGGCACATCTTTAAACATCAGTTCCTGCCAGTCTGTTCCTTTACCCATCGCAGCAATATCGTCGCTTGAAAAAGGCGGAGTATCCAACGTTTTGGAATTGACCAGGTACTCATTATAAAATTGCGCCCATTCCTTGGAATCCATCAAATTCAACTTTTTAATTTGGGATTGAAAACCGTATTCAAAATCATATGCCACCCTGGCTTTGCCTGCTGTTCCTCGCTTTGTGGTGATCAAAACAACTCCATTTGCACCTCTTGAGCCGTAAATGGCCGTTGCCGAGGCATCTTTCAAAACTTCGACGGACTCTATATCGTAAGTATTAATGGACGCCGTACTTGAGGGAATCCCGTCAATGATATACAAGGGTGTATTATTTCCTTTTATAGAGTTGACGCCTCGAATACGTATGGAGTAATCGCCTTCCGGATCTCCTGTGTTTTGAGAAATGGAAACACCGGGCACCCGTCCCTGCAACGCTATTACCGGATTAGAGACTGTGAAAGCTGTCAGTTCTTCTGCCTTAACCGACGAAACAGCTCCTGTCAGGTCTCTCTTTTTTACGGAACCGTAACCGACGATCACTATCTCTTCGAGTAATTGATTGTCTTCTTTTAAAATGATTTCCAGGGTTGTCAGGTTACCTGCGCTTATTTCCCGGCTGATGTAGCCTATGCAAGAGATCACCAGCGTAGCGGCGGGTGAAACCTTGATGGTGAATTTACCGTTTATATCCGTAACAACACCGTTTCCTGTACCTTTTTCAAGGATATTAGCATAGATAACAGCTTCTCCACCGGTATCAACCACAATGCCACTCACTGTATGATTTTGTTGTTGAATAGCGCTCCGGTCAATAAAAGGCGCTGCTTTGCGGGCGATTTGCGAATACGTATCGGCTCCGCAAATGCGACTTGTGCCAATGAATAAGAATAATGCAAAAGTTTCTGCGATACCGAAAACTTTCCTAAGATTTGTTTTATAGAAGCCTTGTTTTAAAAATTCCATCATACATTTACGATAAATTAGGTTTTATTTTGCCGCAAAGGTATGTATGTGACGTTACCTGACTGTTGCGTTTATTTTATATTTCGGTTAAATCTCTAATCATCTGAAAAAACTCCGGTTGCGCTTATCACTGCTGTACGGTGAATATCAAGGTTGCAAAACCGGAATAATAGCTTTCCGGTATCCACCTTTCTCCAAGATTGATACCAATATCTTCCAGTGTGATTTTAGTCGGAATAACCGCTTCCAAGGCTTTCGCCGAATTTGTAATGTATCTGTCATTCGGAGTTATTTTCATTTCCTGAATAGTCCTTTCGAGTTTTTGAACTGCATTTCTGGAGAGGAAAACATCTGCGGCCTCAAATCAGTGGCTTCCCGCAGATTTTTTACTTCTTCTTTTTTTCAGTAAGAAGTAATTGTCGCGTAAATCCACGTACTGTCGTATGATGTCTACTTCCTTTTCCGGATCAAGTGTTTTGGCTGTTTTTTTCATCTGTTGTAATTCCGGTAAAACGATTTGTGTACTGGAAACTTCCGGAAACCGGATATACTGAAGAGAATTTTGCAAAACCAATCATTATCAGTTTCGCGTTAAAAACGGTCTGTTTCTCCGACGTTTTTCCATGAATAAATGTCTGTTTCTGATTCAGGTTGACTGTTTAGCAGCCTTATCGCGTAGAAGAGTGGACTCGGATTAATAACCGGAAATGATATTTGTTTACTTTAAATTGTTATACCTGATATTTGTTTACTCTTTGCGTCTTATCCCTGTTAGGGATTGACCGAAGGGCGTAGCCCGGAAGCCCCCCCGACAGTCCGGCAAAAGTAAACCGTTTTCAGCGATTTCCAAACCTTCCGGTCGACTTTCTATTGCGTCATGCCGGCAACTTTTCCATCTCTTCGCTATCTTGCCCGTGCAGCCGGCGGCTTCTGTCGGCGTCATCATATCGATGCTCATATGCGGCCTTTCATTGTTGTAGAAATCCACCGCCACGCTTACCGCGGCTTTCACTTCTTCCATGCTCTGGAAGACCTTTCCTTTGAGCAGTTCATTTTTCATCGTGCCGTTGATGCGCTCCGCCTGTGCATTGTCTTTCGGGTTTCCTCCTTCCGTCATGCTGATACTTATCACGTGCCGCTTCAAGATCGATACATATTCCCGACTCGCGTATTGGCATCCCCTGTCCGAGTGATGGACGAGTTGGATATCTTCACTGCCTTCAACGCGCTTCAACACCTGACGGAGAGCCTCTACCGGATAAGCCGTTTCAAGCGTCGCCCCCACACTCCAGCCGACGATCTCTTCCGTGTACGCATCCAATATCAGCGACAGATAGCAGAATACATGGCCGTATTCGTCAGGACGAACGGTAATGTACGTAATATCGCTTACCCACAATTGATTGACCCCATCGGGAATAAAATCTTTTATGATGTTCGGATAAACCGGCAAACCGTGCGTCGAGTCGGTTGTCCGGGGCTTACGCGCCTTTGCCCTTACCTTAAGACCATAACGGTCTACAATATCTTCAAAGCGGTCGCGACCTACCGGTTGGTTCACGCCGAACGCTTTTTGATACATGTGCCATAGCTTCATCCCGCCGATGCCCGGGTCTTTTTCCCGAACGTCACGGATGTACTGCAAAACGAATTCTTCCTGGGCGACTTTGAGAAGAACCGGCCGTTCATCATACTTGTAATATGCCTGCTTAGTCACGCCAAACAGCCTGCAAAGTCCGTCTACCGGATAGCTCCCCGACTCATTTGCATGCAGATTCTCTACCGTTTGGCGCCAACTTTTTTTCGTATCGAAATCTTAAACTTGCTCTCTGCCACGTTGATCATCTCATCGTAGGCAGCTGCTCGCATCTGCTCGTGTTTAAGTTCTGCCTGCAAGCGGACAACCTCCGACTGAAGGGCTTTCACGTCTCTACCCTGAGGATCGCCGGCAGGCGACGGACAAGCCTGTGACTTTGCTTTTTGTTTTTTCACCGGAACGGATTTTTTTCTGTTTTCCGACCTAAAGATAGCTAGTCAGTCCTTATTAAGTTCTTTTTTAAGCCGCCGCACGGCAAAAATCTTGTGGAAAAAACAGTCGAAAAATAATCCACAAAAACTCTTCCTTGAGTTTTTGCATCATTTTCTTCAGGTTCCAGGCCGTGCCCGCCATGAGAGCGTTGATTTGAA
>JAISNS010000129.1 GCA_031276105.1 Dysgonamonadaceae bacterium | reverse complement strand
CGCTCGTATTGCAGTATCTGTAAATCTTCCTCTGTAAATTCTACTTTTAGCATAGCCGTTTTTTTGACTGCAAAGGTAATATATTTTTCTCATATTATAAACGAGTATAGTATAATTTTATTTCCATCAATGAATATTTCGGACCCCTAAATTTCCCTGCAACTGCCCGATTCTATCTTCCGCCCGGTTTGAAGGCTGTTCCATTCTCCTGAGAGTGGTGTGTGTGTTTCCGCTTTCCAGCCCGTTTGATGCGAATGAAATTATTAATTGATAACTATATTCAGAACTCCTTAACCTGACGGCTATAGAGTACATTTCGGAGCCGTCGGGGTGCACTCCAAAAACTCCGGCAGACGCAAAAAAATACCTGCCGAATCTCTTATTTGGAGACAAGCAGGTATTATTTTTTCCTGATATATATTTTACGTACGCACGCGGTATATATACGTATAATTCCGTTAACTTCCAAGCGTTGGAAGTTAAGAATACATAATAAATTGTTATTTACGGAAGCTGCCATATTCTTTGTTGTTGTTTTACAAAAACCGCTGCAAATGTAATTCAATAAATCAAATTATGCAAACTATTTTTAGAAAAAAATAAAGGAGACCGGCATTGAAAAAGATTTTATCCGTGATAATCCGCTCCATCCGTGTTATCCGCGTTCCATCGGCGTCTCAAAAAAGATTTCGGCGATCGCTACTTGATTTTTTGATTTTCAATTATATATTGTACCTTTGCGGCATTTAATTGACATACAATTTCCGTTATCTTTATGGAGCAACTCAAACACGAATGTGGCGTCGCGTTAGTACGTCTGTTAAAGCCGGTTGAATATTACGTTGAAAAATACGGAACTTGGCAATACGGCTTAAATAAACTTTATCTTTTGATGGAAAAACAACACAACCGCGGGCAGGAAGGCGCCGGAATCGGCTGTGTGAGCGCAAAAGCAAAACCCGGAACGGAATATATCTCCCGCGAACGGGCAATGGGAAGCGGCGGCATTCAGGAAGTTTTCCGGCAGGCTTATAAACAGATAAAAAACACGCCGGCCAATACGCCTTACGAAAATATTCCCTTTTGCGGGGAAGTGTACATGGGGCATCTGCGCTACAGTACGACCGGACGATCGGGCATTGCTTACATTCACCCGTTCCTGCGCCGGAATAACTGGCGCTCAAGAAGTTTGATGCTCTGCGGCAACTTCAACCTTACGAATGTCGATGAAATATTCGACCAGTTGATCGATCAGGGACAACATCCTCGCCTCTATTCCGACACGTTGATGGTGCTGGAAATGATGGGACATTTCCTCGATCAGGAAGTTCAACGCCTCTATGAACGCTATAAACCTCAATGCGACAAAGGAGAAATCCGCAATAAGAAAATTGCGGAAAACATTGATCTGGCGCATATCTTGCGCTCGTCTTCCCAAACGTGGGACGGGGGATATATTATTTGTGGAGCTACCGGCAATACCGATATGTTTGTTTTGCGCGACCCGCAAGGTATTCGCCCCGCTTTTTACTATCACGACGACGAAATTGCGGTAGTCGCCTCCGAACGACCGGTTATCCAAACCGTAATGAATGTGTTGGCGGATAATGTACATGAACTTCAACCGGGACAGGCGTTTCTGGTCAGGCAAAACGGCGAAATCGCCATGGAGCAAATTATGGAAGCCAAAAACGTAAGTCCCTGTTCTTTCGAACGCATCTATTTCTCCCGCGGATCGGATAAAGACATTTATCAGGAACGAAAAACATTAGGCCGCCTGTTATTGCAACCTATCTTGAAAGCAATTGATAACGACTTGGAAAACACGGTTTTTTCGTTTATCCCCAATACCGCCGAAGTTGCCTTCTTCGGAATGATGGAAGGTTTTGAACGCTATTTGGACGAACAGAAAAAGCGATTGATCAAGAATCATACCCACGAATTGCAGGAAGAAGAACTGGAACGGATTTTGAGCATGAAAATCCGTCAGGAAAAAGTGGCGCTGAAAGATATTAAACTCCGTACCTTCATTGCCGAAGGAAATAGCCGCGACGATTTGGCCGCGCACGTTTACGATATTACTTACGGCTCTATTAACGCCGGTAAAGATAATTTAGTGGTGATCGACGACAGTATTGTGCGGGGAACTACGTTGAAACAGAGCATTATTAATATATTAGACCGTCTGGGGCCTAAAAAAATTGTGATTGTATCGTCGTCTCCGCAAGTTCGTTATCCCGACTGTTACGGAATCGACATGAATCAGATGGACGAATTTGCAGCCTTCCGGGCAGCCATCGCCCTGCTGAAAGAACGAGGTTTGCAGCACGTCATCGACGAAACCTACAAGAAATGCAAGGCGCAGGAAAATTTACCCAAAGAAGAAATAATCAACCATGTAAAAGATATATACAAACCTTTTACCGACGAAGAAATAGCGGTAAAAACGGCGGAAATACTGACGCCCGAAAAAATACGGGCGAAAGTCTGTATCGTTTACCAATCGCTGGAAGGCCTGCACAAAGCCTGCCCCAACCATCAAGGCGACTGGTATTTCTCCGGAAATTATCCGACGCCGGGTGGAAACCGAATCGTAATAAACGCTTTTATAAAATATTATGAAAAAGTGACGAGTGACAAGTGACAAGTAAACGAGTAAACGAGTAAACAAGTAAACGAGTAAACAAGTAAACGAGTGCGCAAAGCGCGACAAACAATCGTACTTCGTTTACTTGTCACTCGTCACTTGTCACTTGTCACTCGTCACTCGTCACTTGTCACTCGTCACTCTTCACTTGTCACTCTCCCCCCAACACTTCCGTCAGGAACTTCCACCATTGGCCGACGGAATCTATTTCGAGTCGTTCTTCGGGCGAATGAGCGCCCAAAATGGTTGGGCCGCAGGAAATCATGTCTAACCGGGGATTTTTTTCGAGGAACAATCCACATTCCAAACCGGCATGGATGGAAATTACTTGGGGATCGCGGTTGAATAACTTTTTGAATGTCGATACGGACGTTTTCAGGATAGGAGAATCCGGGTTGGGTTTCCATCCGGGATAGCCTGTCGAGACGTTCACTTCGGCTCCGGCCAGTTCGAATACGGCGCAAACGATGTTTACCGTATCCAACTTCAGCGAATGGGTCGAACTGCGCTGACTGGTCGTAACCACAATCGTATTATCGCCTTTCATCTTCACCGAAGCTAAATTGGTCGAAGTCTCCACAGTTCCGGGCATATCGAAACTCCAACCCATCACGCCGTGCGGAAGGGCGTAAAGCACATTCAACAGATTGCGTGCGGTTTTAGAGTCGATTATAGCGGTTGGCGTATCTGCCGTTCGGATGCCGACTTTTACATTTTTATCAACGTGCGCCAATTCGGAGGAAAGTTCGGCTTGCAAGAGGTTAATCGCTATGGAGACTTTTTCCTTGTCCGCCAGCGGAATGCCGGCAACAGCGCTTGCTTCGCGAGCAATGGCGTTGTGCAGGTTGCCGCCGTTGATCTTGGATAACGCCAATGGCAGGCCTTGCGACGCGAGGGTATATAAATAACGGGCGAGTATCCGGTTGGCGTTTCCCAAGCCTTTGTGGATGTCGCTGCCCGAATGACCGCCGTTCAATCCGGCGACTTGTACTTCAAACCAAAAATAATCGACGGGCAGAGGCTCCGGTTGGTAAGTAAACGTTCCGGTTGTTGTTTTTCCTCCGGCGCAGCCGATGCAAAATTCGCCCCACTCTTCGCTGTCGAGGTTAATCAGGATATCTCCTTCAAGAAACGCGACATTCAATGCATTGGCTCCCGTTAAACCGGTTTCTTCATCGGTTGTGAAGAGGGCGCGGATAGGCCCATGTTCGATGTCTTTGGAAGCTAATATCGCCAGCGCGGCCGCCATGCCGATACCGTCGTCGCCACCTAAAGTGGTTCCTTTCGCTTTGACCCAACCGTTTTCGATGCAGGTTTGAATCGAATCGGTTTCAAAATTAAAATCAATGTCCCGGTTTTTTTCGCAAACCATGTCTACATGCGACTGTAGAATCACCACCGGAAGATTTTCTTTGCCCGGCGTGGCCGGCTTGGTGATTACAACATTCAGCGCTTCGTCTGTTTCGACCGGCAAATGATATTTTGCGGCAAAATCAAGCAGGTAGCGGACAATTTTTTCTTCTTTTTTGCTGGGACGGGGAATTCTTGTTATTTCGTCAAAAAAATTCCACATTAATCCCGGTTCTAATTCTTTTACTTTCATACGATAATAAATAATTATTTGTGTAAAAATTCTAATTGAAAGGATAAAGAAACAAAAAAAAAGTGGAATATTCAAAGAAAAGATACAAATTAACGATAAATTGAATTATATTTGCGGGCGCATAACGCAGGAAACGGTAATATACAGGCGTTTTTTGCATATAAAAATTAAAAATATAATCACGGTTGGCTAAAAGTTGAATAATAATTAATATATAATCTTTCAAGTTAGTTTATGAAAAATACAAATTACATCATTAATGGAATACTTGTAATAGCGGTAATCGTTTTGTTTATTTTGCAATTCACGAGTAAAAAAGATACACAAACAAATGATACCGTTTTGTACAGTGATTCAATTTCTTTGCATTTACCGGTTTCGTACGTAGATGCAGATTCTTTACTCGCTAATTTTAATTTTTATAATCGGTTAATGAACGATTATGAATTGAAATTGACGAAACAAAACAACCAATTAAATCAACGTTATCAAAGTTACCAAAAAGAAGTCATTGAATTTCAGCAAAAAGCGCAAAACAATGCTTTCCTGTCGCGAGAAAGAATGGAACAGGAAAATGCACGTTTAGCCCGAAAACAACGCGAAATCGAGCAAACTGCCGCGCAAATGGAACAGGAATTAGCCTTGGAACAGCGAATTATGCAACAACAGCTAATGGATACGCTTTCTTCGGCAATGAAAGAGTTCAATAATCCGCAAAAATATCAAATCATCTTTACCAAAAGCGGGAATACCACTATTTTATATGCCGACGAATCGTATAATATTACGCAGGAAGTGATTGAGTTCCTTAATGCCCGCTATAAAACGGACAAGGGAGAATAAATAATCTAATCTACATATTTATGAGAACGAAGGGCGTCTTTTTTCAAGACGCCTTTTTTAGACTTCAATGGATTGCAAGGAAACAGAAATCATTATCGTCATTCCGTGCTACGATGAACCCGGGATGATGCAAACGATTCGCAGTTTATTTGCGTGTGAAAGGGGAAATTTCGGAGTAGAAATTTTGTTGGTCATTAACTCGTATGCTATTTCGCCCGAACCGGTCAAAGACGTAAACCGCATCGCTTTCAGGGAAGCCTGCGATTTTGCGGCGGCAAACAATCGCGCCGGATTTTCGTTGTTTCCCCTTTGGGTGGAAAATTTACCCGGACATCAGACGGGCGCCGGTTTGCCCCGCAAAATCGGAATGGACAAAGCGGCCGCCCATTTCACTGCAATCGGCAAGAAGAATGGGATTATCGTCAGCTTAGACGCCGACACGACTGTCGCCGGCAATTACTTGACGGAAATTTATCGCTGTTTCAAGCGCTATCGTTTGCGGTCGGCAACCATCGAATTTCATCATCCGGTAGAACATTTGAATCCGACCGATGAATTGCGCCAAGCAACGGAGGTGTATGAGAAATACCTTCGCTATTATCGTTCGGCCTTGGAATACACGGGCTATCCTTATGCTTATTATACTATCGGTTCGGCTTTTGCGGTAAGCGCCGAAACGTATTCGCAAGTGGGCGGCATGGGCAGGCAACAGGCCGGCGAAGATTTTTATTTTCTTCAGAAAGTGTTTCCTTTGGGCAAAACCCGGTTTATTGATACGACTTGCGTTTATCCGGCTGCCCGCGTATCCGCCCGCGTGCCTTTCGGAACGGGACCGGCAATTGCGAAAATGTTTGACGAAAAAAAATTCGTCAAACTCACGTACAGGATGGAAGCGTTTGAGGAATTGAAACAGTTGTTCGACCAATTGGATGCTTTTTACCAAGCTTCCTGCGAACACGCCGAAATCCTCCTTCATCGTTTCCCTGTATATATGACCGCTTTCCTGAAAGAAAACGGCTTCCTTGCTAAAATAGAAGAAATTAAACAACACACGGCCAGCCCGGAAATGTTTCGGAAACGGTTTTTTAATTATTTTACAGCTTTCCGGATATTGAAATATCTAAATGCGGTGCATCCGGTTCCGCACGAGTGGGAAGCGATTGGCTGAAGCGATTTTGAAAATAGTTACTGATGACCTGAAAAATACCATAAACATGGTATTGCGACAATTATTTAAATGCGTTATCTTTGTAGCGAGGTTGATTTAAATTATATAAAAAAAATGAAAACAAGTTTCACATTATTAGATATAAAAATTAAACAATTATGAAATATATAAATTATTTATTTGCAACGATTTTACTATTGTTTGTGTCTTGCAATGATGAACATACGGATAAAAACAATCTGCCATCTACTTTAAATTTTAAGGCAGTAATTCCAAATGATTTACGGAGTTCATCCATATCGGAATCCGAACAGAAATTAGAAACCGATACAATCTTGCTTTTCTCCGGAAAAGATATAGCTTGGTATAATGAAACAACGAGGGAATTGAAATTTAAGGATCATTTCCCCGGAATTGAAATAAAAGGCTATGCGTCAGTCGACTTGCTTATTTATTCAGGTGATGAGTCTCTTTTTTCAATTAATTTAATTCTTACTTCAAATTACATGTCATGGGTTATAAATTCGCCTGTTTTACTATGTGGTACAGATGGAAAAACATACTACGTAAAAGATGGCTACCCGGATTGGGAATGGCTGTCTAATGAAGAACCCGTTCAAATAGAACGAAATGAGAACTGGAAAGCAATTGAAAGCGGCTGGAATATTTTTATCGAACAATTAAAGAAAGAAGGCCGGTATAGAAAATAACCGGCAAAAACCAATCCTCTCACGGAAACTTTCGAGATTTATATTTTGGAAGTTTCCGTTTTAATTTGCCTGAAACAAAAGATAAACACGACGAGTGAAACGATGGCGACCCATTCCGTCGCCCCCGTGCCGACAGTATCTATTTCCTGCATCCGTTGCGGGTCGTCTTGAAACACGTAGTAGCTAAGCACGCCAAACAGATTATTGACGAAATGGGCTACTACCGGAATCCAAATCGTTTTTGTATAATACAGCAAATAACCTAAATAAGCGCCTAAAAGCAGGCGGGGAACAAATCCGTAAAATTGCAGATGAAAAGCGCTGAACAGCACGGCAACCGTCCAAATCACGATATGCGGATTACGGACGAATCGCCCGAACAGGTTTTGCAACATTCCACGGAACATAAATTCTTCGCCCACTGCCGCTAAAACACACATGAGAATGATATTAAAAATCTGCACCTCCCAATTGTCCGTTGCAAGCATCGCTTCGGTAAGCTGTGCTGCCGATTGTTCCATTTCCTGCAAGTGAACTTCCAGACCTTTCAACGCTTCGGGTAAAACCATCTGCCGGTTGAAATAATAGGTAAAATTAAGAAAGGGAATGACGGAAATAATGCTTACAGACGTCCAAACGACTACCGGAAAATAAACAGGACTGTCGATATGAAGATATTCTTTATAATTATCACTAAACAGGCCGGCGCAAATGACGGCAGGGAAAATAAAAACGCCCAATTCCTGCAAAAACTGGATTCCCCTGAGCATATCGGGATAATCGGCAATATGCTGCTGGATTTCCAGTATATCGACCGAAAAACCGAATTTTACGAGAATAAGCAAACTGCCGGCCATCAAAGCAATTATCCGAGATAAGGCGATAACTGCCAAAAGCGTCAAAAACTGTGCGAATACAGAGGCGTTTTTAAAAAACGAATTGAACATAGTTAATCCCTGTTTGAAAAATACCTTAGAAACTGCTGCCGTTCATACAAACTCGGATCTTCAATTAAAGCATAATTCAATTTTCCTTTGAACGCTTCAATCGAATGAAAATTCATTCCGACCATCCATTCTTCCAAACTCCGTTTCATCGCTGCAATAATTTCATTGCCATTCTGATAAAGCGTACTGCAAATCTGCACGGCCGAAGCCCCCATCAGGATACATTTAACAATGTCTTCCCAATCGTGAACGCCGGTAGCGGCGGCGATTGAGGCTTCCGGCAAACGACCGTTGATAATCCCAATCCAGCGCAAGGTGTCGTTTACTTCGGAAGACGAACTGAAAACATTGCCCGAAGTCATTTGTAACTTGTTAATATCAATATCCGTTTGGTAAAAACGGTTAAAAAGGACAACTCCCGCCACGCCGGCCGCATGTAAACGGTCGACCAGATGAAGAATATGACTGAAGTATTTTCCCAGTTTGATAATAACCGGAATGTTGACGACTTCTTTCAGTTTTTGAATAATATGAATATACGCGTTTTCAAGAGAATCAGGCGCTTGCGACAAGTCTGTATTCAAAGCAAAAACGTTGATTTCGATGGCGTCTGCGCCGGCGACTTCTATCTGATGGGCAAAATCGATCCAATAATCGCTTCTCGAACAAAAAACGCTCGCTATAACAGGGATGCTACACTGCTCCTTAGTCCCTTGAATCAGATGAAGATAATCATCCACATCATTGTCCTGTTTCCCTGTTATCTGTTCTTCAAACAAAGATTTCAAGATAATAGCTCCTGCGCCGGCCTTTTCCAGTTCTTTGTTTTTATTGACAGTATCCGTCAAACCCGAACTCGCAATAATTACCGGATTAGGGAGAGTCAAACCTGCAAATGCTGTTTCAAAGATTTTCGTCATAGTAATAATTAAAAACTTTTCAAATGCGGTTACAAAGCTATTAAATTTTATAGACAATGACTAACGATTGGCCGAAAAAGTCGATTTTTTATATGAAAACAGGGATTTTTCTCCCTGTTATTGCGAGAGCTACCTTACTGTGATACGGAAAACCGGTATTTCATTGCCCAAATCATTATATTGGTAAACAAGTGGGCGTTATAAGCTTCCGAAGGGTATCGGAGGCCTGTTTTCACCACCGGTAATCCTTTTGAATCGACTTGAAGCGGATTATTGCTGTCGGCAGAAGTGGCGCCGCAAAATATTCCGCCGTCTCCCAATACGATATACGGTTTGGTTTTGTGGCGGATGATGGTTGCCGAATTATCGCTTTTGCGTTTCCCGACAATTTCTATGTCTTTGGAATCTTTTATATCGAATCCTAAATTATATCCGCCGTCGTACCCAATGTCTTTCCCGACAATATCCATATAGACGCCGTTGGTCAACGGACTGCCGGATAAAAGGGAGATGTAGGTTTCTCCGCCGGTTTCGCTTCTTCTTGTTACGTTGCCTTTTCCGAAAATAGAATCCGGCAAATCCATCGAATTACCGTTTTCCAAACAATGAATCACGACGCCTCCGTTATCAATAAATTGGGAAATTCGTTCGGCAGCCGTTCCCGAGGGGATGCCTCTATAAGATATAATCAGAATATCCAAGTCGTTGAATGAAGACGGGAGCGAATTTTTCCGGTTCAGATTGATTTTGGTAACCGGATAAACGGGATTGTTTTTGTTTCCCAATCCGAACAATGCTTCGGATTCGAGTATCATCCGAACGCCCCGTCCTGCAGCGGCAATGTCCCAGTCGCCGGATTCTTCGCCCCAGACATAGATGTTGACGTCCCGTCCCGTAATGGGAATATCTACCGAACAGTTGCCGATTCTCGGGTCGGAACTGTTGCTCAGGAAATAAAAGTCGTACACTCCCGGCAGGGTGGGCGTTGCGCCGGTCGATTGAAGCGTAACGGTTTGCTGTCCGGCAAAAAGGTCGCCGCTTCCTTCAAACTGAATGCCGTTGACCGTATTGGTTTTAATATGATATTTACTTCCGACGGCATCTTGTGGAACCTGAAGGCGGATGCTTATATACGCTTTGGTCGATGCTTCCTTCATTTTCAGTTGGGCTTTGGAAACGTCCACGTGGTTGCAGGAAAAATAGTAGTTGGCCGGGACGTCATTAACTTTCAATGACGGCAAAGTCTTCGACAAACAGATTGTATCGTATTTCTGACCGTTGACCTGTATTTTCACTTTGTCCGGCACGTTCGACCGATCCAACGTAGAATGTTTCGGTACGCCTGTTCCGTTCAATGTCAGGTTGTAACTTCCCGTTTTGAGAAATTCGCCGGTAGCTTCGAAATAATATTCATTTTCCGGGTCGGGATAAGCCGTAATGTGGTAACTTCCTTTCTGAACGACCTCTACCGGAAGGGTAATGGTGTTGACATACGGGCCGAGCGTATTCCCTTTGGAAAGGACGCCGCTTACCACGATTTTAGCATCGCATTTAATGTTTATTTTGGCTGCGGACGATGGGCCTCCGCCGAGAATCGAACTCCATTCCGTTCCGTTCCAGACGCAAAGGCCTTCGCTCAGTCCGGCAGCCTTGTTTACATTGTAAACAATCATCCCTTTGGAGGTCTTTGTTTGCGGAGCGGCGGTAGTCGAAAACAAAGGTTCCAAACTCGTCGCCGATTTTAAGCTGACTTTGGGAAACAGGATGCCCTTAGTTGAGTTGGGCGTATTGGCGTCCGGATTGGCGATTTCCTTTTCCTTCAAATCCAGTAAAGCCCCGCTTTGAGGAACCGAAAGACATCCGATAGTAACTTGCGCATTTACTTGAATACTAATAAAAAGAAACGCTAATGCCTGACAAAGCAAAATTTGATTAAGTGTTTTGGTTTTAAAATTTTTCATACGATTAAAATTGATGTTATTGACATATTTTAGTCTGTCAAAACAAATTGATACAATATAAAATTTTGTTTGGTTAAATATAAATTAAGGCGCAAAGATATAGTTATTCTTGTTATAGCAAATAATTTCCGGTTGGTTTTTTCCCCGAAAATAATCATTTTCATAGTACAATAGTTGCATTTTTTGAAAGCAACAAGCTTGCAGTAATATAGAAACAAATTAGCTATCATCCGGTTACAATTCACACTCCTAAAATCAGCAAGAATTTTCCGACGAATATTTGCATAAT